>NZ_JBHVHQ010000296.1:0-9148 GCF_042800135.1 Streptomyces sp. NPDC057654
GGGCGCCAAGGCGGGCCTGACCGCCGTCGCCGACCGCATCATCGCCAACGCGCCGCGCGTCCCGGTGCGCGACCTCGCGACACTGCGCGCGCAGTTTCCCGGCCTCGGCCCGGAGCAGCTCGCGGACAAGCTGGTGGCCGGCGCGGCCAACGGCACCTCCACCGTCGGCGCGGGCATCGGCGCGGCGGCCATGCTGCCCGTACCGCCCGCGATGCCGGCCGAGCTGGCCACCGAGATCGTCGGCGTCGCCGCCGTCGAGTTCAAACTGATCGCCGAGCTCCACGAGGTCTACGGCGTACGCGCCCCCGGCACCGTCCGGCAGCGGTCGATCGCCTACCTCGGCGCCTGGGCCGACGAGCGCGGCATCGACATCACCGCCCCCACCTCCGTCAACGCCGCGCTGGGCGGACAGCTCAAGCGCGAGCTGCGGCAGCAGATCCTCAAGCGCACCTTCCGCAACCTGCCCAACCTCGCGCCCTTCATGGTCGGCGCGGCCGTCGGCGCGGTGCTCAACCGGCGCGACACCCGCAAGCTCGCCGCGAAGGTCCGCAAGGACCTGCGGACCAAGCAGGTCCCCTGGGAAGCGCTCCCGCCGACCGACACGGGCCTCGGCCCCGAGCTCCCGCCGACCGACAGCGGCACCGGCGCCGGTCGCGAGCTGCCGCCGCCGTCCGGGCCCGACGTCTGACGCGGCGCCTCAGAAGCCTCCACCGGCCCGCAGCGGACCCGCCGCCCCCGCCTCGAAGGAATGGGCCTAGGACGCCCGTACGGCCGTCAGAGCCGCCGCCAGGCGCTCCGGTGAGCGTGTGGAGAGATAGACGTACGGGGTCGGGTCCTTCGGATCCGTGATCTCGACCCGCAGCGCCGTCGGAATGTAGCTGCGCAGCAGCATGAACGCCCGTGTATCGGCCTTGTACGAGCGCCAGGCGCGCGCCTCCTCCGCGTCCAGCACCTCGGGCGTGCCCAGCGCCGCCAGCGGGATCTTCGCCTCGCCCGCCACCAGCGAGTCCGCCACCACCCGGATACGGGGCGAGCCGTACGAACTCACCACCACGCAGGCCACCGCCGTGCCGCCGATCAGGCCGCCGAGCAACGGCAGCGTGCCGAACGGCAGGAGGACCAGCGCCATCGCGACGCCGATCAGGACCGCGATGAACCACCAGGAGCGCGGCGCGGTCAGCCGCTCTTCGTAAGGCTGCATGCGGTCCAGCTTGGCACGGCAGCGCCTGCCCGCCGCGCGCGCGGGTAAGGTCAGCCCCTGTGAGTGGACGAACGACAGCGCTGACGCCGCCGGCCGGTGCCGTGCCGCCGACGCGGCACCCCGACGCACCCGCGCCCGGCGAGATCATAGGCGCGCACTACGACCGCTGCTTCGGCTGCGGCGACGGGGCCCCGCACGGCCTGCACCTGGTGACGCGCGCGGGCGAGGGGGTGCGGATCACCGCCGAGTTCACCGTCCAGGAGGCCCACCAGGGCGCTCCCGGCCTCGCCCACGGCGGGGTGCTGGCCACCGCGCTCGACGAGACGCTCGGCTCGCTGAACTGGCTGCTGCGGGTGATCGCGGTGACGGGACGGCTGGAGACCGACTTCGTGCGGCCCGTGCCCGTGGACACCGTGCTGCACCTCGACGCCGAGGTCACCGCCGTCGCCGACCGCAAGATCTACTCCACGGCGACCGGCCGGATCGGCGGCCCGGACGGGCCCGTCGCGGTGCGCGCCGACGCCCTCTTCATCGAGGTGAAGGTGGACCACTTCATCGACAACGGCCGCCCCGCCGAGATCAATGCCGCCCTCGCCGACCCCGACCAGGTGAAGGTCGCGCGAGCTTTCGAGGTGAACCCGTGACCCGTGACCCGCTCGATGTGCTGATCCGCCGCGTGGACCCGGCGGTCCCCGTGCCCGCGTACGAGCACCCCGGCGACGCCGGGTGCGACCTCGTCACCACCGAGGCCGCCGAGCTGGCCCCCGGGGAGCGCGCCGTGCTGCCCACCGGGGTGTCGATCGCGCTGCCCGACGGGTACGCGGCCTTCGTGCACCCCCGCTCGGGCCTGGCGGCCCGCTGCGGAGTCTCCATGGTGAACGCCCCGGGGACCATTGATGCCGGGTACCGTGGAGAGATCAAAGTGATCGTGGTCAATCTGGACCCGCGCGAGAGCGTGCGGTTCGAGCGGCTCGACCGGGTCGCCCAACTGGTCGTCCAGCAGGTCGAGAAGGTGCGCTTCCACGAGGTGGCGGAACTTCCCGGCTCGGCGCGGGCCGAGGGCGGCCTGGGGTCCACCGGCGGCCATGCCGCCGTGGGCGGTGCAACGGGTGGGAATGGATTCGCTTCGGTCGTAGCCGACCGGGAAGGACAGTGACGTGTTCGGTCGTCGCCGCAAGGGCAGCGAGGAGACCGTCGACAGGCTCGACGACGGCGTGACCTCCGAGGAGCTGGCGCAGGACGAGGAGTCCGCTACGGACGCCGCGGGCGCATCGGCCGAGAGCTCGGCCGGTCTGCCGCCGGGGCCGCGCCCCGACGGCCCCTGGGACATCAGCGAGGTCCGGGAACCCGGCGAGGGCCGGGTCGACCTGGGCGGGATCTTCGTGCCCGGGGTCGAGGGCATGGAGCTGCGGGTGGAGGTCGCGGGCGATGCCATCGTCGCCGCGACCCTGGTGCTGCGCGACAGCGCCGTGCAGCTCCAGGCGTTCGCCGCCCCCAAGCGCGAGGGCATCTGGCGCGAGGTGCGGGACGAGATCGCGGGCGGCATCACCCAGCAGGGCGGTGTCGTGGACGAGGTCGAGGGGCCGCTCGGCTGGGAGCTGCGGGCCCAGGTGCCCGTACAGCTGCCGGACGGCACCAACGGGGTGCAGCTGGTGCGCTTCGTCGGCGTCGACGGGCCGCGCTGGTTCCTGCGCGGCGTGATCTCGGGCCAGGGCGCGGTGCAGCCCGACACCGCGGGGCTGCTGGAGCAGATCTTCCAGGACACGGTCGTGGTGCGCGGCGACTCCCCGATGGCGCCGCGGGACCCGATCGTCCTCAAGCTCCCGGACGACGCCCAGATGATGCCCGACGGCGTGCAGCAGGACGAGGCCGAGGGCTCGCGCTTCGCGGGCGGCGTGGACCGCCTCCAGCGCGGTCCGGAGATCTCCGAAGTGCGCTGACACGAGGCTGGACAAGCGGCTGGACAAGCGACTGACAAGAGCCGCGGCCAGGTGCCTTCCGGACCGTCCAGCGGCCGGATTTGAACGTTCCGATGGGTCGGATTCCCTTTTCAGGGAACCGGCCCATCGGCGTTTTCGCAGGTCTGAGACGTCTGCGTATGAATTACGTCAACGAGGCGCTAATGGCCGTAAGGGAGGCGTCAACGGGTCATTCGGGTGCGCGAAACGGAGGTTTCCTCTAGAGGTCCGTTCATATCCGAACCTCTAGGAGCACACGATGGCCGACGTGGCCTTCGTCGTCACCACGATCGCGGTCTTCGCGCTGGTGGCACTCGTCGCCAAGGGGGTGACGAAGCTGTGACCGCCGAGAACATCGTCGGCCTCGTCGTGGCCGTCGCCCTGCTGGGCTACCTCGTCATAGCCCTCGTTTTCCCGGAGAGGTTCTGAGCGCAGATATGAGCCCCGTCCTCGCCGGAGTCCTCCAGCTGCTCGCGCTGTTCGCGGCGCTGGCCCTGGCCTACCGTCCGCTCGGCGACTACATGGCCGCCGTGTACAGCTCCACCAAGCACCTGCGCGTCGAGAAGTGGATATACCGCTGCATCGGCGCCAACCCGGCGGCCGAAATGCGCTGGCCCGCGTATCTGCGCGGCGTGCTCGCCTTCTCGGCCGTCGGCCTGCTCCTCCTGTACCTGCTCCAGCGGGCCCAGGGCGTGCTGCCCAAGAGCCTCTCGCTCGGCTTCCACGCGATCAGCCCGGACCAGGCGTTCAACACCGCGGCGTCCTTCGTCGCGAACACCAACTGGCAGTCGTACTCGGGCGAGCAGGCCATGGGCCACGCCGTCCAGACGCTCGGCCTCGCGGTGCAGAACTTCGTCTCCGCGGCCGTCGGCATCGCCGTCGCCATCGCGCTCGTACGGGGCTTCGCCCGCTCCCGCACCGGGAACCTCGGCAACTTCTGGGCCGACCTGGTGCGCGGCACCGTCCGCATCCTGATCCCCATCGCGGTCATCGGGGCGATCGTCCTCGTCGCGTGCGGCGCGATCCAGAACTTCGCGGGCATTCACGAGATCGGCCGGCTCACCGGCGGCAGCCAGCAGGTCAACGGCGGCGCCGTGGCCTCGCAGGAGGTCATCAAGGAGCTCGGCACCAACGGCGGCGGCTACTTCAACGCCAACTCCGCCCACCCCTTCGAGAACCCCAACGGCCTCTCCAACCTCTTCGAGCCGTTCCTGATCCTCGTGATCCCGTTCGCGCTCACCCGCACCTTCGGCAAGCTCGTCGGCAACGTCCGGCAGGGGTACGCGATCCTCGCCACCATGGGGCTGATCTGGATCGGCTTCACGGCGCTGATGATGTGGACCGAGTTCCACCACGGCGGCGCGGCCCTCCAGGCCGCGGGCGGCGCGATGGAGGGCAAGGAGCAGCGGTTCGGCGTCGGCGGCTCGTCGATCTTCGCGGTCGCCACCACGCTGACGTCCACCGGCGCGGTGGACTCCTTCCACTCCTCGTACACCGGCTTCGGCGGCGGCATCACGCTGCTCGGCATGATGCTCGGTGAGATCGCGCCCGGCGGCGTCGGCTCCGGCCTGTACGGCATGCTCGTGATGGCGATCATCGCGGTCTTCATCGCGGGGCTGATGGTCGGCCGGACGCCCGAGTACCTCGGCAAGAAGATCGGCACGAGGGAGATCAAGCTCGCCGCCTGCTACATCCTCATCACGCCGACCCTGGTGCTGGGCTTCACCGCGCTGTCGATGGCGCTCGCCGGACCGCCGGACTCCATCCTGAACACCGCGGCCAACTCGGTGCACGACAGCGGCGCGCACGGCTTCTCCGAGGTGCTGTACGCCTTCACCTCCGGCGCCAACAACAACGGCTCCGCCTTCGCCGGACTCAACGCCAACACGCCCTGGTACAACACCACGATCGGCCTCGCGATGCTGCTCGGCCGCTTCCTGCCGATGGTGTTCGTGCTGGCACTGGCCGGCTCGCTCGCCGAGCAGCGGCCGGTGCCGGAGACGGCCGGCACCCTGCGCACGCACAAGCCGCTCTTCGCGGGGCTGCTGGTCGGCGTGATCCTGATCATCACCGGTCTCACGTACTTCCCGGCGCTGGCCCTCGGGCCGATGGCGGAGGGACTGTCATGAGCCGCGTAGACACTTCTGTTGAGGACCCCATGTCCACTGCGACACCCGTACGCACGCCCGAAGGGGGCGAGGCGCAGCACTCGGCGGAGGCGGACCACGGCCGCGTCTCCGGCGGCATCTTCGACCCGAAGGCGCTGCTGAAGTCCTTCCCGGACGCGTGCCGCAAGCTCCACCCGCGGGTGATGATCAAGTCCCCGGTGATGTTCGTGGTCGAGGTGGGCTCGGTGGTCACCACCGTGCTCGCCCTCACCGACCCCGGCGACTGGTTCGGCTGGGCGATCACCGCCTGGCTGTGGCTGACCGTCCTGTTCGCCAACCTGGCCGAGGCCGTCGCCGAGGGCCGCGGCAAGGCGCAGGCCGACACCCTGCGCAAGGCCAAGACCGACACGGTCGCGCGGCGGCTGAGCGGCTCCGGCGCCGACCGGAGCGAGGAGCGGGTGCCCGGCACCGAGCTGCGCATCGGCGACCTCGTCGTCTGCGAGGCAGGCGACATCATCCCCGGCGACGGCGATGTCGTCGAGGGCGTCGCGTCCGTCGACGAGTCCGCCATCACGGGCGAGTCGGCGCCGGTCATCCGCGAGTCCGGCGGCGACCGGTCCGCGGTCACCGGCGGCACCAAGGTGCTCTCCGACCGGATCGTCATCAAGATCACGACGAAGCCGGGCGAGACCTTCATCGACCGCATGATCAACCTGGTCGAGGGCGCGGCCCGGCAGAAGACGCCGAACGAGATCGCGCTCAACATCCTCCTCGCCTCGCTCACCATCGTCTTCCTGCTCGCCGTCGTCACCCTCCAGCCCTTCGCGATCTACGCCAAGGCCGAGCAGACGATGATCGTGCTCGCCGCCCTGCTGGTCTGCCTCATCCCGACCACCATCGGCGCGCTGCTCTCCGCGATCGGCATCGCCGGCATGGACCGGCTGGTGCAGCGCAATGTGCTGGCGATGTCCGGGCGCGCGGTCGAGGCCGCGGGCGACGTGTCCACACTGCTGCTCGACAAGACGGGCACCATCACTCTCGGCAACCGCCAGGCCGCCGAGTTCGTACCGGTCAAGGGCGTGACGGCGGCCGAGGTCGCGGACGCCGCCCAGCTCTCCTCGCTCGCCGACGAGACGCCGGAGGGCCGCTCGATCGTCGTGCTCGCCAAGGAGAAGTACGGGCTCCGTGAGCGCCACGAGGGCGAGCTGGAACACGCGGAGTGGGTGCCGTTCACGGCGCAGACCCGGATGTCGGGCGTCGACCTCGAAGAGAACGGGGCGCTCCGCAGGGTCCGCAAGGGCGCGTCCGGCTCGATCATCGCGTGGGTCACGGAGCGCGGCGGCACCGTCGCCGAGGACTCCCGGCAGCTCACCGAGACGATCTCCGAGGCGGGCGGCACACCGCTGCTGGTCGCCCTGGAGGACGCGGACGGCGCGCGCGTGATGGGCGTCATCCACCTCAAGGACGTCGTCAAGGAGGGCATGCGGGAGCGGTTCGACGAACTGCGCCGGATGGGCATCAAGACCGTCATGATCACGGGCGACAACCCGCTGACGGCCAAGGCGATCGCCGAGGAGGCGGGCGTCGACGACTTCCTCGCGGAGGCCACGCCCGAGGACAAGATGGCGCTGATCAAGCGGGAGCAGGCGGGCGGCAAGCTCGTCGCGATGACCGGCGACGGCACCAACGACGCCCCCGCGCTGGCCCAGGCGGACGTGGGCGTGGCCATGAACACCGGCACCTCGGCCGCCAAGGAGGCCGGGAACATGGTGGACCTGGACTCCAACCCCACCAAGCTCATCGAGATCGTCGAGATCGGCAAGCAGTTGCTGATCACGCGCGGCGCGCTGACGACGTTCTCGATCGCCAACGACGTCGCGAAGTACTTCGCGATCATCCCGGCGATGTTCGCGGTGGCCTACCCGGGCCTCGACAAGCTCAACATCATGAGCCTGCACTCGCCGCAGTCCGCGATCCTCTCGGCGGTCATCTTCAACGCCCTGATCATCGTGGCGCTGGTGCCGCTCGCCCTCAAGGGCGTCCGCTACCGGCCGATGAGCGCCGACGCCATGCTCCGCCGCAACCTCGGCCTGTACGGGCTCGGCGGGCTCATCGCCCCGTTCATCGGCATCAAGATCATCGACCTGCTCATCTCCCTCATTCCTGGCATCGGGTGACGTCATGAACAACTCCCTGCGCAGCACGGTCCGGTTGGTGGGGGCGGGCCTGCGCGCCATGCTCGTCCTCACCGTGGTCTGCGGCGTGATCTATCCGCTGGTCGTCACCGGCATCGCGCAGACGGCCTTCCACAGCAAGGCGAACGGCTCGGAGGTGAAGGCCGACGGCAAGTCCGCCGGCTCCTCCCTCCTCGGCCAGACCTACACGCTCGACAAGAAGGACAAGGACGGCAACCCGCTGCCCGACCCGAAGTACTTCCAGCCCCGCCCCTCCGCGGCCGGCCCCAACACCGAGAACACCCGGTACCACCTCACCGTCTCCGGCGCCTCCAACCTGGCCGCCGACAGCAAGGTCCTGCTCACCTCGGTGCGGCAACGCCGCGCGGACGTCGCCAAGTTCAACGACGTCTCCCCGTCCTCCGTCCCCCCGGACGCCCTGACCGCCTCCGCCTCCGGCATCGACCCGGACATCTCCCCGGCCTACGCCGAGCTCCAGACCGAGCGCGTCGCCAAGACCAACCACCTCCCCGAGGCCAAGGTCGCCCAACTGGTCAAGGACCACACCACCGGCCGCATCGCGGGCTTCCTCGGCGACCCGCGCGTGAACGTCCTGGAACTCAACATCGCCCTCCAGAAGCTCACGAAGGGCTGAGGCACCGGGACGCCCCGTCACAGCTTCAAGCGGCGTGCTGTGCCGCACTGTTCGTCGCGCCCAGGCGCGCGGAGGCGGTGCGGACACGGCACGCCGCGCCGCGTGTGCGGTGCGCGGCTGAGGCCGGGGACTCCGCGGCCATGTCCAGTACTTGGGCAGGAGCGTCCGAGGGGTAAGACCGGGGCTAGACTTCGGCGCTTCCGCAGGTTCGCTGTCTCGCCGAGGAAAGCTCATGGATCAGGTGTCGAACGTGGAGGCGACGGGGGCCCGGCGGGGGGCCGTTGTGCTGTTGTCGGTGGCTACGGGGGTGGTTATCGCCAATCTGTATTTCGCGCAGCCGCTGGAGGACGCGCTGGCGCGCGCGATGCGGGTGTCCACCGGGTCGGTCGGGGTGGCGCTCACGCTGCTCCAGGTCGGGTACGCCGTCGGGCTCGCGCTGCTGGTGCCGCTCGGGGACCTGGTGGAGCGGCGGCGGCTGCTGACGGTGATGGCGTCCGTGGCCGTGCTGGGGATGGCCGGGCTCGCCGCCGCCCCCTCGCTCGCCGTGTTCGAGGCCGGGGCGGTGGTCGTCGGCATGACGTCCGTCGTCGCGCAGATCATCGTGCCGTTCGCCGCGCACATCGCCGCCCCGCACGAACAGGGCCGCGTCGTCGGCACCGTGATGAGCGGGCTGTTGATCGGCGTGCTGCTCTCCCGCACCGTCGCCGGGACCCTCGCCGAAGTCGCCGGCTGGCGCGCGGTGTTCGCGCTCGGCGCGGCGGCCACCGCCCTGATCGGCGTGCTGCTCCACCGGGCCCTGCCCCGCGTCGAGCCCACCACCGCCCTGACCTATCCGAAGCTGCTCGCCTCGGTGCTCACGCTGGTCCGCGAGGAGCCGGCGCTGCGGGCGCGGATGGTGCTCGGGGCGCTCGTCTTCGCCTCGTTCAGCACGTTCTGGACCAGCATCGGTTTTCTGCTCGCCAGGCCCCCGTACGAGTGGAACGAGGCCGGCATCGGCGCCTTCGCTCTGATCGGCGTCGCCTTCATGGACCACGGCAGCCAGGGCGCTCACC
>NZ_JBHVHQ010000297.1:0-9136 GCF_042800135.1 Streptomyces sp. NPDC057654
GGCCGCCACCCCGCGGTTCAGGGGTTTCTTCTCCACGGAGGGGGTGCTCGGCGCGGCCGAGCACGCCGCCACCGGGCACACGGACGGCATCCCCGCCGCCGCGGGCTGGACCGTGCTCGTCGCCGGGCTGCTCACCGCCCTCCTCACCGCCGGGTACGCCACCCGGCTGTGGCTGCTCGCCGGCTCGCCCCCGCTGCTGCGCGGCGGCCGCAAGGGCCCCGCGCTCTCCGCCGCCGACCAGGTGGAGCCGGGACCGCCGCCGGCCTCCGACGATGCCGCGGCAGCCTCGCCCGCGGGGCACCCAGCCCGGACGCCCGTGGTCATGAACGCCGTCCTGTGGGTGCTGTTCGTCCCCACCCTCGCGCTCGGTCTCGCCGTGGCGGCGCTTCCCGACTGGTTCGACGGCCGGTCCCTCGAACCGACCCTGTCCACCTCCATCATCGGCACCGGATTCGCCCTCGTCGGCGTCCTCGTCATGTACGCGGCCTGGCGCCACACCTCCGCGCTGGCCGCCCGCGTGCCGCTGGGCGCCGTCGCGGCCGACCCGGACGCCGACCCCGCGGTCTCCGAGGAGGAGGCCATCGCCACGCACAAGAGCGCGTACGGGTCCATCGCGAGCGCACCCGACCCCGCCGACCCCGGCCGCCTCCTGCTCGGCCCCCTGCACCGCCACGCCGCCGCCGGGTTCCACCTCGACGCCCTGTACGACCGCGTGTTCGTCCGGCCCGTGGCCGCCGCCGCGCGGCTCGTGCGCTTCCTCGACCGCGAGGTCGTCGACGCCTACGTCAGCGGCGCGTCCGGCGTGCCCCGCCTGCTGGGCACAGCCGTCCGCCGCGCCCAGACCGGCAATGTGCAGACCTACCTCAGCGCCCTGCTCGCCGGCTCCGTCATCCTGGCCGTCGCCGCCGTACTCGTAGCCACCGGAGGCTGACCGTGAGCCACACCGTCATGCAGATCCTCCTCGCTGCGATCGTCGTCGTCCCCCTCCTCGGAGCCGTCGCCGCCCTGCTCCCGGCCCCGCCCGGACTGAAGGGCAAGAACCCTGACCAGGCCGTGCTCCGCCACGGCGTCACCGTCAGCGGCGTGATCCTCGCGCTGGCCGTCGCCCTGGCCGTCGGCTTCGACCACGACCACCCCGCGCGGATGCAGGCCACCACCGACGTCGGCTGGATCCCGGCCCTCGGCATCCGGCTCCATCTCGGTGTGGACGGCGTCTCGCTCCCCCTTCTCGTACTGACCGCGCTGCTGACCTTCCTCTGCGCCCTCTACAGCTACGCGCACATGCCCGCGGGCCCGTCCCCGAAGGCGTTCGTCGCGCTGATCCTCGTCCTGGAGTCCGGCACCCTGGCGACCTTCGCCGTGCTCGACCTGGTGCTGTTCTTCCTGGCGTTCGAGATGGTGCTCATCCCGATGTACTTCCTGATCGCCCGCTGGGGCGGCGGCCAGAAGGAGCGCGCCGCCTGGAAGTTCATCCTCTACACGCTGCTCGGCTCCGTCGTGATGCTGCTCGGCCTCCTCCTCATCGGGGTCAAGGGCGGCACGTTCGACATGGTGGCACTCGCCACTGACAACGGCTCGAAGCTCAGCCACACCACGCAGCTCCTGGCGGTCCTCGCCATCGGCGTCGGGCTGGCGGTGAAGGCCCCGATGTGGCCCCTGCACAGCTGGCTGCCGGACGCGCACACCGCCGCCCCGACCGCGGGCTCCGTGCTGCTGGCCGGGGTGCTGCTGAAGATGGGCACGTACGGGTTCGTCCGCATCGTGCTGCCCATCGCCCCCGACGGGGCGCGCACCTTCGCGCCCTACCTCGCGGCGTTCGCGGTCGTCGGCATCGTCTACGGGTCGCTGGCCTGTCTGGCCCTGGCCCGTATGGGCGCGGGCGGCGACCTCAAGCGGCTGATCGCCTACTCCTCCGTCGGGCACATGGGCTTCGTGCTGCTGGGCATCGCCACCCTCACCCCGACCGGGGTGAACGGCGCGCTGTTCGCCAACATCGCCCACGGCCTCATCACCGGCCTGCTCTTCTTCCTGGTCGGCGCGGTCAAGGACCGGTACGGCACCAGCGACCTCGACCAGCTCGCGGGGAAGGGCGGCGCGGCGCTGTACGGGCGGGCCCCCCGGCTCGGCGGGCTGCTCGCGTTCGGCGCGGTCGCCTCGCTCGGGCTGCCGGGCCTCGCCGGGTTCTGGGGCGAGATGCTCGCGCTGTTCGGCGCGTTCCGGCCCGCCGAGGGCCTGAGCCGCCCGGCCTTCCTCGTCTTCATGGCCGTCGCCGCCGTCGGCACCCTGCTGACCGCCGCGTACATGCTGATCGTCGTGCGCCGGGTGTGCATGGGCGAGCGGCGGCCGGAACCCGCGGCGGGCTCCGGGGGCGCGCCGCCGCTCCTCGCCGTGCCCGACGTCCACACGTACGAGTTCGCGGCCTGGACCCCGCTCGTCGCCCTCACCGTCCTCGCCGGGCTCTGGCCCGCGGCCCTTCTCGGCCTCACCGACCCGGCCGTTCAGCAGCTCCTGCGCGGAGGCGCCTGATGAGCTCCCTGGTCCAGTCCGTCGACTGGCTCGCCATCGCCCCGCCGACCGTCGCCGCCGTGGTGGCGCTCGCCGTCCTGGTCGCCGACCTCTTCCTTCCCGAAGGGAAGAAGGGGACGCTCGGCTGGATCGCCGTCGGCGGCCTGGTGCTGGCCGGGCTGTCGCTGCTGCCGCTCCTGGCCGGCGACCGGTCCACGTTCTGCCTCACCTCGGGCGCCGAGGCGTGCAGCTATACGGCGGACCATTTCGCCCTCGTCATCCAGTTCCTGGTCCTCGGCGGCGCCCTGCTGACGGCGCTGCTCTCCATTAACTCGATCACCGATCTCAAACTCCCCGCGGGCGAGTTCTGGTTCCTGCTGCTGTCCTCCGCGGCGGGCGCGGCCCTGCTGCCCGCCGCCCGCGACCTCGCCACCCTGGTGATCGCCCTCGAAGTGGCCTCGCTGCCCGCGTTCGCGCTGGTGGGCCTGCGCCGCGGGGACCGGCTCTCCTCCGAGGCCGCCCTGAAGTTCTTCCTGTCCTCGGTCACCGCGACCGCCGTCATGCTGCTCGGCGTCAGCTTCGTGTACGCGGCCACCGGCAGCCTCCACCTCACGCAGATCGCCGAGTCGCTCACGCACGTGGACCCGCGCCTCGACACGCTCGCCCAGGCGGGCGTGGCCCTGACCCTGGTCGGCTTCGCCTTCAAGACCGCGGCCGTCCCCTTCCACTTCTGGGTGCCCGACACCTACGTGGGCGCGCCGCTGCCCGTGGCCGCCTACCTATCCGTGGTCGGAAAGGCCGTCGGCTTCTCGGGACTCATCCTGGTGACCGTCGTCGCCTTCCCGTCGTACGGGCGGGTGTGGGGCCCGGCGCTCGCCGTGCTCGCCGCCCTCACGATGACGGCGGGCAACGTCGCCGCCCTGCGCCAGCGCCCGGACCGCGAGCACAGTGCCGTACGGCTGCTCGCCTGGTCCTCCGTGGGACAGGCCGGCTATCTGCTGGTCCCGATCGCCTCCGCCGCGTACACCGCCGACTCCTCCGGCGGCGCGGCCCACGCGGTCGGCTCCACCGTCGCGTACGCCCTGATGTACGCGGCCGTGAACCTCGGCGCGTTCGCCGTCGCCGCCCTCGTCGCCCGTACGAGCCCGGCCAACCGCGTCGCCGACTACCGGGGCCTGTACGCGCGCCGCCCGCTCGCCGCCCTCGCCCTGGGCTTCTTCCTGCTGTGCCTGGCCGGGCTGCCGCCGGGGATCATCGGGCTGTTCGCCAAGGTCACGGTGTTCTCGGCGGCGGTGAACGCGGGGCTGGGCTGGCTGGCCGCCGTGATGGCCGTCAACGTGGTGATCGCGCTCTACTACTACCTCCAGTGGACGGCGGTCCTCTTCCGCGCGCCGACTCCGGAGGGGGCCGCGGCTGCGGAGGGGGCCCGGGAGCCCGTACCGGCGGCCGGTGCGCAAGAGCCCGAACCGGCCAACACGAAGATCCCGGCCACGCTCACCGCCGCCATCGGCCTCGCCGCCGTCCTGGGCATCGCCCTGTCCGGCGCGCCGCAGATCGTCCTGCGCTTCGCCTCCGGAGTGCTCCTGTAGCGCCGCCCCTCACCCGTACGGACGTACGACCGCCTCCGTGCACAAGGGAACTAGCGGCCTTCATCTGGCGTTGACCAGTTCGGAAGGGTCCACTGGAGGGTGGAAACGCCAAGCAAAGGGTTCCCCTGCCGCACCACTTGGAGGGCGTACCGTGCACCGCCGGCACAACGGGCTCAAGACCGCCGTACTCCTCGGCGGACTCTCGGCCCTCATCATCGTCATCGGCAGCCTCTTCGGGCGTACTGGCCTGATCGTGGCCGTCCTCGTGGCGCTCGGCACCAACGCGTACGCCTACTGGAACAGCGACAAGCTGGCGCTGCGGGCCATGCGCGCCCGCCCGGTCAGCGAGTTCGAGGCCCCGCAGCTGTACCGCATGGTCCGCGAGCTCTCGACGGCCGCGCGCCAGCCCATGCCCCGGCTCTACATCTCGCCCACCGACGCGCCCAACGCCTTCGCCACCGGCCGCAACCCGCGCAACGCCGCCGTCTGCTGCACCGACGGCATCATGCGCCTCCTCGACGAGCGCGAGCTGCGCGGCGTCATCGGCCACGAGCTCAGCCACGTCTACAACCGCGACATCCTGATCTCCTCGGTGGCCGGGGCGCTCGCCTCCATCGTGATGTTCCTGGTGAACTTCGCCTGGCTGATTCCCATAGGCCGATCCGACGACGACGAGGGCCCCGGCTTCATCGGCATGATCATGATCATGCTGCTCGGCCCCATCGCCGCGTCGCTCATCCAGCTCGCCGTCAGCCGCTCCCGCGAGTACGAGGCCGACGCCTCCGGGGCCAAGCTCACCGGCGACCCGCTGGCCCTCGCCGCCGCCCTGCGCAAGCTCGACGCCGGCACCAAACAGCTGCCGCTGCCGCCCGAGCCCCGGCTGGAGACCGCGAGCCATCTGATGATCGCGAACCCGTTCCGGCCCGGCGAGGGCATGTCGAAGCTCTTCTCCACCCACCCGCCGATGGCGGAGCGCATCGCCCGCCTGGAACAGCTCGCGGGGCACCGCCCGTGACCGCGGCCCGGCCGCTCGCAACCACTCCGCGCCATGCGCGCGTCTTGCCTGCTGGAAGTGGGTTCGCACGCAGGAACACGTAGGAGGCTGTTCGCACCATGAGGCTCATCCTGAACATCATCTGGCTGGTCCTCTGCGGCTTCTGGATGGCCGTCGGGTACGTCGTCGCCGGCATCATCTGCTGCGTCCTCATCGTCACCATCCCCTTCGGCATCGCCAGTTTCCGCATCGCCGGATTCGCTTTGTGGCCGTTCGGGCGGACCACGGTCGAACGGCGGGACGCGGGGGCCGCCTCCTGCGTCGGCAACGCCATCTGGCTCGTCTTCGCCGGCTGGTGGCTGGCGCTCGGCCATGTGCTCACCGGCATCGCGCTGTGCGTCACGATCATCGGCATCCCGCTGGGCATCGCCAACTTCAAGCTGATCCCGATCTCCCTGCTGCCGCTGGGCCGCGAGATCGTCCCGACGGACCAGCCGTTCGCGACGCGCTGAGGTCTTCCTAGGGAGCAGCGCGCCCGTTCTTCCGTGGCACTTCTCGCCGTGGGTGCGGCGCGGAGATGGACGATGGTGACCCGAGCGTTCCGAGCGAGAACGGGGCCGTCATGGCGAGCGCGTACCCAGTGCCCAGCGTGTCCGTCGTCCGTCCGGCGCCCGGTGTCGCCGGAGTGCTGCGCAGAGCGGACCGGCGGACCGCCGCCGGGCTGCATCCGGCGGAGCGGGAACTGGCCGACGCTCTGGAGGGCGCCCGGCGCCGGGACTTCGTCGCCGGACGGCACGCCGCCGCCGACGCGCTGCGGCTGCTCGGACGCTCCGGGCCGGTGCTGCGCGACGGGGCCCGCCCCCGGTTCCCGGCGGGCGTGCGCGGATCGGTCAGCCACTGCCAGGGCGGTGCCGCCGCCGCGGTGGCGGCCGTCGGGCCGGAGACCGTCGGCGTCGGCGTGGACGTGGAGCGGCTGGGGCGGCTGGACCGCCGCACGGCCGGGCTGGTCCTGACCCGCCGGGAGCGCGCCGGGCTGCTGCGCGAACCCGCCGACGCCGCGCTGCTCACCGTGGCCTTCTCGGCGAAAGAGGCCGCCTACAAGGCCCTCTGCGGGCTGGCCGACGCGCGCGACCTGGTCTTCCACAGCGTGGAGATACGGATCGTGGGCTCCCGGCTCCGCGTCGAAGCGGCGCGCGGGCTGCTCCCGGCCGGGCACCGGATAGCGGGGCAGGCGCACTTCGACGGCCCGTACGTGTGGACCACGGTGCTGGTCACCGCGGACGACGGCGTAGGGGCCGGGGAAGGGCGGGCGGCGGACGCCCGCATGGGGTGAGCCGGGGCGCTGTGGCCGGTGCCCCTCACCCCGCTCCGCTCAGGCCGGAGCGCACTGCGGCAGCACCCGGTCCGCGACCAGTTCCAGGTGGTCCAGGTCCGTGAGGTCGAGGGTGCGCAGATAGACGCGGTCCGCGCCGGCCCGCTCGTACTGCCCGATGAGGTCCGCGATCCGGTCCGGGGTGCCGCGGAACGCGTACTCGGGCAGCGGCTCCCGCAGGGCCCGCTCCCGCCGCCGCAGTTCCGCGTCCGTACGGCCGCAGCACACGGTCTGGATCACCGAGAACCGCATCGAGTCCTGCCCCCGGCCGTTCTCGGCCAGCGCCTTGCGGATGCGGTCGTACTGGATCCCGGCCTGCTCCGGCGAGACGAACGCGGCGTTGTACTCGTCCGCGTAGGCGGCGGCCAGCGCCGGGGTGCGGACGGCGCCCGTGCCGCCGACGATGATCGGCGGGTGCGGGCGCTGGACCGGCGGCAGCGTGGGCTGGGCCCCGACGAGCCGGAAGTGCTCGCCCTCGAAGTCGAAACGCTCGGCGCGGCCGGTGGTCCACAGCCCGCGGACGATCCGCAGCTGCTCCTCCAGCCGGGCGAACCGCTTGCCGGGGTACGGGATCGCGTACGCCTCGTGCTCGGCCTCGAACCAGCCCGCGCCCAGGCCGAGTTCCGCCCGGCCACCGGACATGTCGTCGACCTGGGCGACCTGGATGGCCAGCTGGCCGGGCGACCGGAAGGTGGCGGGGCTGACCAGGGTGCCCAGCTTGACGCGGCGGGTGTCGCGGGCGAGCGCGGCCAGGGTCAGCCAGGCGTCGCTGGGCCCCGGCTCCTCGGCGTCGGCGCCCACCTGGAGGTAGTGGTCCGAGCGGAAGAACGCGTCGAAGCCCAGCTCCTCGGCGGCTCGCGCGACGCGCAGCACCGTCGCGTATGAGGCGCCGCGCTCGGACGGCTCGGTGTGAATGCGCAACTGCACGGAATTCTCCTTAGAGCCTGGGTCATCAGGGCCTGAGTTATCGGAGCTTCGAGAGCCTCGGCCATAGGACTGGAAGGCCGGAATGCCGACTCGGGCGTTTCGCCGGGAACGCTAATCGGCCCGCCGCCGGCCCGGTATTCCCCGGCGGGAGCGGCCGGCATGTCACTTAGGAGGCATTCCCCTGTGCCCTGCGCGGCAGGATCATTGAGGGGGCGTCAGGCGGCTGCCTAGCGTGGCGGGCAAACGACATCGCCGTGCACTCTTCGATTCCCACGGTGCGCGTCACATATCAAGCCCTCCGGCCCGTCCGGCGTTTCTCCCATGGGAATCGGCCACGTTGTGGAGGAAGTATTCCTATGTCCCGTTCCGTCGCCGCGCCGCGAACCGGCCGGCCCCGGCCGCCGGTGCTCACGCTCATCGCGGTGTGCCTGGCATCGGTGCTGTTCCCGCTCTCCATCACCGGCACCTCGGTCGCCCTGCCCAGCATCGGCGGGGACCTGCACAGCGGCCTGTCCGCCCTGCAATGGGCGGTGAACGGCTACAACCTCACCTTCGCGGGCTTCATCCTCGCCGCCGGTTCGCTGGCCGACCTGGTGGGCCGCAAGCGCGTGTTCTTCTCGGGCACGGCGCTCTTCGGCGCGGGCGCGCTGGTCGCCGCGCTGGCCGGGAACATCGTGCTCCTGGACGTGGCGCGCGCCGTCGCCGGGGTGGGGGCCGCCGCCGCTCTCCCCAGCGGCAGCGCCCTGCTCGCCCAGGTCTTCGAGGGGAAGGCGCGGGCGCGGGCGTTCGGCCTGTTCGGCACGACGGTCGGGCTCGGCCTGGCGCTCGGCCCGAGCGTCTCGGGCGTGCTCGTGACCGCGTTCGGCTGGCGGTCCGTCTTCCTCGTCCCCGCGGCCCTGGCCTTCGCCGTGCTGCTGCTGATCCCGTTCGTGCCGGAGTCGCGCAACGAGAACGCGGGCCGGGTCGACAAGGCCGGGACGGTGACGTTCACGGGTTCGCTGGTCCTGCTCGTACTCGGCCTGGTCGAGGCGCCGCAGGCCGGCTGGACGGCCCCCGTCACGCTCGGCTCGCTGGCCGGGGCGGTGGTCCTGCTGGCCGTGTTCGCCCTGGTGGAGCGGCGGCAGGAGCAGCCGATGTTCGACCTGGGGCTGCTGGCCCGCCCGAAGTTCCTGGGCCTGTGCCTGACCGTCGTCGTCATCGTGCTCGGCTTCAGCCCCCTCGTCGTCTACCTGCCCTCGTACTTCTCCGCCGTCGACGGCCTCAGCGCCCAGCAGGCGGGCCTGACGATCATGATGCTCACCGGCCCGACGCTCGTCTTCCCGGCCATCGCCGCCGCGCTCACGCGGTGGGTGCCGGTCCGGGTGCAGCTCGTCGCCGCCGTACTGATCGCCGCCGTCGGCTACGCGTGGCTGACGGTCATCGAACCCGGCGGCGGCGCCCTGGCCATCCTCGGCCCGCTGATGCTGATCGGCGCGGCGGTGGGCATCTCGTTCGGCCTGTTGGACGGCGCGGCGGTGAGCAGCGTGGAGGCGGAGCGCGCCGGGATGGCCGCGGGGATGTTCAACACCATGCGGCTCGCGGGCGAGGCCGCCGCGATCGCCGTGGTCGGCTCGCTGCTGGTGACGTTCACCCAGAGCGGCCTGGCGGGGAAGCTCGGCTCGTACGACACGCCGTACGCGAACCAGCCCGACCGCGTCGCCGACCTGCTCAACCAGGGCGACCTGGCGACGGCCGCGGACACCGTACGGC
>NZ_JBHVHQ010000298.1:0-9135 GCF_042800135.1 Streptomyces sp. NPDC057654
CCCTCAGCCCCTGTTTCGTACGAGCCGCTGTCTACGAGCTGCCGTCTACGAGCCGCCGTCTACGGGTGGTAGTGCTCGGCGATCGTGGTCGCCACGCCGTTCTTGACGATGGCGCGGACCTCGACGGCGTTCGTCTTCGCGGCCTTCGTCAGCTGCTTGAGGGTGCACGGCTTGGTGCCGTACCCCTTGCTGTCGATGGTGACAGTGCCGTCCGCGCCACCGCAGATCGCGGCCGCACCGAGCACCTTGGTGTGCGGGCCGACGTAGAACGCCTGCTCCATACCGCCGGACTTGGGGGCCACGGTCACCTTGCCGGGCGCGAGGTACTTCAGGGTGCCGCGCCACGTGCCGCTGACGCCCTTGGCGCCGGTGTCGGCGGTGGAGACGTGGTGGGTTTCGGCCGCCGCGGTGCTGCTGCTGCCCTGCGCGGGCGCGGCGTCGCTGACGGTCGCCGTCAGCCCGATGGCCGCGGCGGCGAGGACGGAGGCGACGACGGCACGGCGGACCTGGTGGCGTCCGTAGGAGCTGGTGAAGGACATGAGGGGTTCCCCCTTGAGCTGGCTCGGGGTCATGATCGGTCGATCTCCCACCAGCCTGACGCGCGCCATTGGTGATCCACTAACGGACGGCTAACGGGCGGGGGTTGGCCCCATGCGCGCGGAACCCCCTCAGCAGCGGAACGCACTCAGCAGCCGACCCCCTCAGCGGCCCCGCCCGCAGCCGCGTCCAGCAGCAGTTCCGCCGTGGCCCGTGCGTCCTCGCCCGCGCTCGGTTCGCCGTCGATGGCGGTGATGGTGGTGGCGCCCTCGATGAGGATCAGGAGCCGGCGGGCGAGAGGGGCCGGGCGGTCGATGCCCGCCTCGGTGAGCAGGCGTTCCAACAGCTCGCGGTAGCGGGCGAGGTGGAGTCGGGGGAGCTGTCGTACGGGGCCGTCCTGGTGGCGGGTCTCCACGGCGGTGTTGACCACGGCGCAGCCCCGGTAGCCGTCCCTCGCGTACCAGACGGTGAGCAGGTCGAACAGGGCCAGCACCCGCTCCCGCCCGGCGGGCGTCGCGGTGAGCCGGTCCGCGAGCCAGAAGTGGATGCGGTCGCTGCGGTCCTGGAGCGCGGCTTCGACGAGGCCGTCCTTGGAGCCGAAGTTGCGGTAGATCGTCAGCTTCGACGCGCCCGCGTGCTGGGCGATCTCGTCGACGCCGACGTCGTGCACGCCGCGCTCGTAGAACAGCTGGACGGCGCTGGCCAGCACTCGGGCGCGCGTGGCGCGCGGGTCGATCGTGGTTCCTGCCTTCACTGGCATACGGACATTCTACGCAAGGACCGGACGAGAAGGTAACGTACCGTCTCACTTCCCAGAGATGGTCCCGTGCGGTATCTTCTCCCGTATGACGCCTGTGACACCTGCGACGCCTCGCCCAACGGTCCCCGTCCGGAGGCTGTGGGCAGCGGTGCTCTGCGGGTACATGGCACTGGGCGCCACCCTCCAGTCGCTGCCGTCCTACGTCGTCGGCCACTTCCACGGCGGCCCGCTGATCGCCGGCACGGTCGTGGGCATCGCCTTCCTGGCCACCGCCTGCGCGCGCCCCTTCGCCGGCCGGCTCGCCGATGCCGGATTCGCGCGCCCGGTCGTGGCGACCGGCGGCGTGCTCGGCGCGATCGGCGGCGCGGGCCACCTGATCGCCCCCAACCCCGGCACCCTGATCGTCGCCCGGCTGGTCATGGGCGTCGGCGAGGCGGCGCTGTTCTCGGGCGCCATTCCCTGGGTGCTCGCCGACACGCCGCCGCAGCGCCGCGGCCGGGTGGCGGGCTGGTTCGGCCTGTCGATGTGGGGCGGGCTCGCGCTCGGCCCCGTGGTCGCCGTCGGCCTCAACCACCTGAGCGGATACCGCGGCGTGTGGTGGGGCGTGATCGTGCTCGGCATCGTCTCCGCCGTCCTCGTGCTCACCACCGGCGGCGACAACCGCAACGACGACGGGCTCTCCCCGCTCCCGAAGGGCTTCCGCGAGATCGTGCCCGTCGGCGCCTCGCTGCCGGGCCTCGCCTTCGGTCTCTCCAGCTACGGGTACGGAACCGTCAACGCCCTGCTCGTCCTGCATCTGCACCACGACGGCATCGGCGGTGAGAGCGCCGCTCTCGCCGTGTTCGCCGCGGGCTTCCTGCTCGCCCGTGCCCTCGGCTCCCCGCTGGTCGACCGCAAGGGCGGCGTGCGGGTCGCGCTCGGCTCCCTCGTCGTGGAGGCCGTCGGCCTGCTGCTCATCGCGGGTACGGGCAACGAGGTGCTCGCACTGGCCGGCACCGTCCTCGCCGGTGCGGGCGTCGCCCTCATGTACCCGGCCACGGTCGCCATGACCCTGCACCGCACGGGCGCCCTGCGGCCGGGCACCTCCGTCGGCGTCATGACCTCCTACTGGGACCTCGGCATCATGGCCGCCGGCCCCCTAGGCGGGCTGATCGCCGGTCACGCCGGTTACACGACGTCCTTCGCGGTGGCCGCCGTCACGACCGTACTGAGCCTGCTGGTGGTCGCGACCGCCCTGCGCACCCCCGCCCCTGCCCCTGCCCCCGCCCCCGCGCCGAAGGCGAACGGCTCCCGGCCGGCGGCGGACGAGCGGTCCGTGCCGAAGGATCACGGCTCCACTGACAGCGAGGCCGCCGCGCCCACGTCCGGCCGGGGGCCGGCATGAGTCCCGCGGCCCAGGGCCGCAGCCGTACGGCCCCCCGCGCCGCCGCCTCCCCTTCCCTTGACGGCATCTACCACGAGGGCGAACGGGCCGTTCAGCGCGCCGCCGGGGTCGAGGCGGAGGCCGACCGGGTCTCCGTCATCCACGGCACGCGCGTCGAGCTGACGGCCCAGGCGTTCCTGTCGTCCGTGTCCTGCGTCGCGCTGGGCGCGGCCGACGCCGACGGCCGGATGTGGGCGTCGGTGCTGCTCGGCGAGCCCGGGTTCGTACGGGCCTCGCCGGGCTCGGTACGCATCGTGGGCCGGGCGGAGGAGACGGACGCACCCGACCCGGCGGCAGCCCGCAGCGCATCGGAAGCGTCCACCCTCCCCACCGGCGACCTCAGCCCCCATGACCCCATCGGCCCCCGCGAGCCCGGCGACCCCGTCGGCCTCATCGCCATGGACTTCACCCGACGCCGCCGCCTGCGCGTCAACGGCCGCGTCCGCTCCTGGGGCCCCCGGCTGATCGAGCTGGCCGTGGACGAGGCGTACGGGAACTGCCCCCGCTTCATCCACCGCCGCCCGCTCGACCCCGGCCTCCTCGCGCACGGCCGGGTCAGCTCGTCCCACTCCGAACTGGGCTACTGGGCCACCGAGTTGATCAGTCGCTCCGACACCCTGTTCATCGCGACGAAGCACCCGCAGGCGGGGGCCGACGTCTCGCACCGGGGCGGCCCGGCCGGCTTCCTGCGGGTCGCCGGGCCGAACCGCGTGCAGCTCCCGGACTACGCGGGCAACGCCATGTTCAACACGCTCGGGAACCTGTGGAGCGACCCCCGCGTCGGCCTCGTCCTCCGCGACTTCACCACCGGAGATACGGTCCAGCTCACCGGCCGCGCGGCCATCGAGCACGAACCGCCGCGCACCGTCTGGGGGTTGGAGGTGGAGCGGGTCGTCGACATCACCGTCGATCGGGTGGTACGGACCCGGAGCGCACGGGCTTCCAGCGCACCGTGGTGAACGTGGAGCCGGCGGGCGGCCCGGCCTCGCGCGCCGCGCCCGTACGCAGGGCGGCGTCCGGCCGTACGGCGGCGGCGTCCGGCCGTACGGCGGAGTCCGGCGCGCCGCCGGCGTCGGACGCGGACGCGGACGCGTCCAGCGTCGTCGGATGCAGCGGGTCGCAGACCTGCCCGCCGTTCGTCCGGGAGCGGGCCAGGGCCACGAACCGCGGGGTGAGGGGGTGCGGGCGCACCGCGTCCCAGCAGAGCAGGACCGGCAGCGGCGGCGCGTCCGTGACATGCCGGTACACCACCCAGGGGTGCGGGTGCAGACACGGCGTCAGCGCGCTGGACAGCCCTATGCCGCGTCCGGCGGCGATGGCCTCCAGCCACTCCTCCAGGTTGTGCACCCCGATCACCGGCCGGTCCGTGCTCCCGCCGTCCTTCCAGATGGTGCGCATCGTGGTGCCCGAGATGAGGTTGAGTACGAGCGGGTCGTGCCGGATGTCGTCCAGCGTCACCTCGCCCAGCACCGCCGCCGGGTGCCCCTTGGGCAGGGCGGCGACGCGCGACTCCTCGTACAGCCGCACATGTTTGATGCCCGGATCCGCCAATGTGCCCCGCAGGATGGCGGCGTGACTGCGGCCGTCCTCCAGGCCCGCGTACGGTACGTCGTCGATGCGCCGCAACTCCACCCGCGCGCCCGGGTTCTGTTCCTCGAACTCCTTGATCAGCGGCGCGGTGTCGCGCCCCAGCGCGTTCCAGGAGAAGCCGACGCGCAGCGTCGATTGGCGGGAGGCGGTGGCCTTGACGGCGTCGTCGGCGGCGGCCACGGCGCGCGCCGCGTAGGGCAGGAACCGCTCGCCCGCAGCCGATAGCGAAACGCCATTATGTCCGCGTTCGATCAGTTTTTGACCGACGATGTGTTCCATTTGTGCAATGGTCCGGCTGAGCGCCGACTGAGAGGCCCAGAGCGCCTCGGCGGCCCCCCGGAAACTGCGGTGCTCGACGAGCGTGAGAAAAGATCGTAAGTGCCTGAGTTCAAGATCAGAACTTCCGCTGAGCTTCGCCATCCTTCGTCTCCCCCGTCTTTCACCTGGGCTGATGCGTCTTGCGCATCACCCTTGCGATCTTGTCACTTCCCGGGTCCGACTCGTTGTGCCTAGTGTGTGGCGCATGGCCGGGACGCCTTTAGAACGGGTTCCCCAGACCACGCCAGCAAGGTACTCCCCAAGGGTAAGTGTCGCCACCACACATGTATGTCCGCGCCGCGAAGATCGCGTAAAGGGTAATCCGGCTGCCCGCACGCATGCCCGTGTCCGGCCGTCGGCATGCGTTTCTGTTCCGGTCTGTTCCGGCGATATCCGCCGAGTGGCACAGCAAAGGAGAGAGTGTATGGCCGCCGTCGACACCCTGGCCACGGAGAGGTTCGGGAAAATCCTGGCCAGGCTCCAGGAAAAGGCCATCCAGGATTATTACAACCCCTACAAGACATTCGCCTGGCCGGATACGCTGCCCACCGATGCGCCCTGGATGACGCGCGAGCTGACCAGTACGCACGGCACGGCGGCGCGGGAGGAGCTCACCGAGGCACAGTTGACGGAGTTGAGCCGCTGGGAGAGCGTCAACTTCTACAGCCTGAACGTGCACGGCATTCGCGAGCTGCTCACCGAGGTGGTCAACCGCATCCATATGCCGGGCTTCGAGGTGCCCTCGGACTTCTTCCACCACTTCATCGGCGAAGAGAACGAACACATGTGGTTCTTCGCCGAATTCTGCCTGCGCTACGGCGGAAAGCTCTACCCGACCGCGGTGCCGTTCAAGGCGGCAAGCTCCGGCGGCACGGGCGTGGACGTGGACGTGGAACACTTCCTGGTGTTCTCGCGCATTCTCCTCTTCGAGGAGATCGTCGACCATTACAACCTGACCATGGCGGACGACGAACACCTCCACGACACGATCCGCCAGGTCAACCGGATACACCACCGCGACGAATCCCGGCACATCGCATTCGGCCGCGAACTCGTCTCGCTCCTCTACGAACCGCTGCGCGAACGCCTGGACGCGGAACAGCGCCGTGAGGTCGCCGACTACCTGAAGCGCTACATCACCTACAGCCTGCAATCCTTCTACAACCCCCAGGTGTACAAGGACGCGGGCATCGGCGACCCGCTGGGATTCCGCAGGCGGGTCCTGGAGGACCCCGCGCGCCGGGCCCACGAGCGAAAGGCCGTCCGCAAGCCGATGGGCTTCTTCGCGAAGGCCGGGATATTCGAGGACGAGGAACTTCCGCTCGTCGCCTGACGGGGCCCACAACCCGACGCGATAAACAGAGTTCCGCTTCCCGCACGCCGGAAGACGGCAAGACCGCAAGCCCGGAAGGCCGCAAGCCCGCAAGACCGGAAGGCCGCAAGCCCGCAAGACCGGAAGACGGCAAGACCGCAAGACCGCCGCAAGAGTCCGTGCACCGTACGTCCGCGACAAGGAAAGAGGTGACTCATGTCCTCGACCGCCCCGGCACATCGGCCGGCCCCCGGCCTCGCCGCCCTCGGCCCCGAGGCCACCCAGCTCCTGAACCTCCTGGACGAGACGTTCCGGGGGTGGGGCGAGCGGCGCGGCGCGCTGCCGCTGACGATGCCGCCGCTGCTGCCCGTCGCCGACCTGGCCGCCCTCGACTTTTACGAGAACTTTCCGCAACTGGCCGTCGTCGCCTCCACCTTGGATGTCAACGGTCCCGACGACCCCGCCGGACGCGCCGCCGAGGCCCGTACCGGCTCCTTCGCCCCCGACAGCCTCGGGCCCGCCGCCCTCGCCCTGCCGTCCGCGGCCTGCTACGGCGTCTTCCTGCACCACGCCGGGCAGGCGGTCGACGGCACGCGGACGGTGACGGTCCTGGGCCGCTGCTACCGCAACGAGGACCGGTACGAGGGGCTGCGCCGCCTGCTGGGCTTCCACATGCGGGAGATCGTGGCCCTCGGCACGTACGAGCACACCCAGCACCACCTGGCCGTCTACGGGCAGCAGGTGCGGGACTTCGCCGAGGCCGCCGGGCTCCCGGTGGAGAAGGAGGTCGCCTCCGACCCCTTCTACGACAAGGGCGGCTCCCGCGCCGTACTCCAGCAACTCGCGCCCGTGAAACACGAGTTCGTGTACGCGGAGACCGCCATCGCCTCGGTCAACGTGCACCGCAATTTCTTCGGCGAGCGGTGCGGCATCCGGATCGAGGAGACGGACGAGCCGGTGTTCACCAGCTGTGTCGCCTTCGGCCTGGAGCGCTGGATCTTCGCCCTGGAGCACCGCTACGACGGAGACTGGGACAAGGCGTTCTCCGCCGTCGAGGACGCGTGCGCGGCCGTCACGTGACGACCGTCGCCGCAGAGGAGGCGCTCACCTCCCCACCGCCGGCCGCCGGAGTGCTCTCCGGGTTCGCCCTGCGCACCGGCGCGGACATCCTCCCCGTCAGCCGCGTCGAGGGCATGGTGCGCGGCTCCGGGGAGCGCTTCCTCGCGACCCTCCTCACCCCCGGCGAACTCGCCGACTGCACCACCGACAACGGCACGTTCCTGCCCGCCGTCGCCGGCCGGCTCGCCGCCAAGGAAGCCGTCTTCAAGACGTTCCACACGCCGCTGAGCAGCCTCCCCTGGCTCTCCATCGAGATCCGCAAGGCCCCCGGAGGCTGGCCCGAGGCCGTGCTGCACGGCGCGGCGCGACGGCTCGCCGACGCGGCCGGCCTCGCGGACCTGAGCCTGAGCATCAGCCACGACGGCGGATTCGCCTTCGCCGTCGCGGTGGCGACCGTACGCCGATGAAGCTCACGAACCGAAGCGCACCGAAGCGAACAGCCCTGATACCGCACCCAGCCAAAGCAGCCGATTCACGAAAGGACACCCCGACATGGCCCGCCCCATTGACCAGGTCAAGGCATGGATCCTCAAGCGCCACCCGGAGCGCGGCGACATCGCCTCCGATCTCGACCTCATCGACAACCGGCTGATCGACTCCCTCGCCTTCGCCGAGTTCCTCTTCCTCCTGGAGGAGGTCGGCGGGCAGCCCATCGACCGCGACAGCCTCAACGTCGACGACTTCCGCACGCTGGACCGCATCGAGGCGAAGTACCTGGGCGCCACGGTCGGCTGAGCGGAGGCGAGAAGAGATGCTGCGCTACGTCGAGGACTACGAAGAAGGCCGGACCTACGAGCTCGGCACGTACAAGGTCACCGAGCAGGAGATCATCGAGTTCGGCCGGAAGTTCGACCCCCAGCCGTACCACGTGGACGCCGAACTGGGGGAGGAGTCCCTCTTCCACGGTCTCGTCGCCAGCGGCTGGCACACCTGCGCCATGTTCATGCGGCTCTACGTGGACGCGCTGCTGCCCGGCGCGGCGGTCGAGGGCTCGCCGGGCGTGGACGAACTGCGCTGGCTGCGGCCGACCCGCCCCGGCGACGTGCTGACCGGGCGGCTCACCGTCACCGGCATCACCCCGTCGATGACCCGCCCGGACTGCGCGACCCTGCACAAGCGGGGCGAACTCACCGACGCCGAGGGCCTCCCGGTCATGCGGCTCACGCTCTACAGCATGTTCCGGCGCAGGCCGCGCGAGTGAGCGCGCCGCCCCGCCCGCTCCCTTCGCCCAGCCCACGCCCGTGACACCGGAGTACGGAAGTACGGAGGAAGACGAGAGATGGAAGCTGTTTCGCACACCTCGCAGTGGACCGCGGCCGCCCGCGCCCTGGAGACCGAACGGGACGACGCGCTCTTCCGCGACGACCTGGCCCGCCCGCTCGCCTCGGAGACGGGGTTCGACCTGCTGAAGAAGTACGGCGGCGGTGGGCTCGCGGACTTCGTGTCCATCCGCACCAAGTACCTGGACGACGCCATCGCCGCCCATGTGCGCGACGGCGGCATCCGCCAGGTCGTCCTCATCGCCGCCGGCATGGACGCGCGGGCCTTCCGGCTCACCTGGCCCACCGACGCGGTCGTCTACGAGGTGGACCACGCGGCGCTCTTCGAGGTCAAGGAGCGGCGGCTGGCCGAGGTGGACGCCAAGCCGTCCGTGGACCGGCGGGTGGTCGGCGCCGACCTCACCAAGCCGTGGCTGTCGTCCCTGTACGAGGCCGGGTTCGACCCCGAGAAGCCGACGCTGTGGGTGGCCGAGGCGCTGCTGTTCTTCCTCACCGACGACCAGGTGCGCTCCCTGCTCGACCTGCTAGCGGAGGGCTCCGCGCCGGGCAGCCACGTGGCGCTGGACGTGTTGAGCGAATCGCTGCTGAAGAACATCGGCACCCAGATCTTCCTGAGCGCCCTGAAGGCGGACGGCATCCCGTGGCTGTTCGGCACCGATGACCCCGAGGGCTATTTCGCGCTGTCCGGCTGGCAGGTGAACCGGCTGAACGAGCCCGGCGAGGAGGGCATCGGCAAGGGCCGCTGGCCGTACGAGGTGTTCCCGCGGGATGTCCCCGACATCCCGCGCAACTGGCT
>NZ_JBHVHQ010000299.1:0-9107 GCF_042800135.1 Streptomyces sp. NPDC057654
GCGCCCCGTTCCACCCGCGTACCTGTACCGCATCGCTCCAGGAGCACCCGCATGCGATGGTTCCGCCCCGGACGACGCCCGGCACCCCGCGCCCACCGCGACGCGGGCCCGGCGGCCCCTCGCGTCCTCGCGCTGATCCCCGCCCACGACGAGGCCGAGCGCATCGCCTCCGCCATCGCGGCACTGCACCGCCAGGAATGCCCGCCGCAGCAGGTCGTCGTCGTGGCCGACAACTGCACGGACGGAACACCGGAGACCGCCCGGGCCAACGGGGCCACCGTCATCGCGTCGCAGAACAACCGGCACAAGAAGGCCGGCGCCCTCAACCAGGCCCTCGACCGGCTTCTGGCCGACCTGGCCGACACCGACATGGTCCTCGTCCAAGACGCCGACACCACACTCGGCCCTGCCTTCCTGGCCAGCGCCGTCGCCGCCATGGACGCCACGGTCGGGGCCGTCGGCGGCATCTTCTACGGCGAGCAGGGCGGCGGCCTGCTCGGGGCGCTTCAACGCATCGAATTCCACCGCTACGCCCGCGAAATATCCCGCCGGGAATACCGGGCCGACGTACTCACCGGCACCGCGACCCTCTTTCGCGTCGCGACCCTGCGCGAAGTGCGGCAAGCCCGCCGGGAGGCGCTCATCGGCGGCGGCACCTCCTACTACTCCCTCGCCTCCCTCACCGAGGACGACGAGATCACCAAAGCCGTACGGACGCTGGGCTACCGCACTGTCTCCCCACCCGGCTGCAAAGTCGTCACCGAGGTCATGACCAGCCTGCCCAAGCTCTGGCACCAGCGCCTGCGATGGCAGCGCGGCGCCCTGGAGAACCTGCGCGACTACGGCTGGACACGGGTCACCGCCCCGTACATCATCCGCCAGGGCTTCATGGGCCTGTCCGTTCTCTTCCTGGCCCTCTACCTCGTCTTCACCGGCTGGATGCTGGCCCGGGGGAAGCCGGAATTCGCTCCCTTCTGGATCGCCGTCGGCCTGCTCTTCGTCGTGGAAAAGGTGGTCACCGCGCACGGCGCCGGGTGGAAGTCCCAGCTGCTGGCCGGCACGCTCGCCGTCGAGCTGGCCTATGACATTTTCCAGCACGCCGTCTACGTCCGCTCCCTGTGGGACATGACCCGCCGCAGGGAGGAACACTGGCGCGCCACCTGAGGCCCGCCGCGGCTCACCGTTCATCGTCCGCCACTGTCATCGAGGGGCGAAGCTCGCGTGTACGGAGGACTGCCACCAGCCGGGGCGCTGGGTGTCGGCGGGGCGTCAGCGCTCTCGATGAAGGGCCTCGCGCGGCCCGGTTCCGGCTTCCAGGCCCTGGCCACCGTGGTCGCGGCGACCACACTCGTCATGGCGGGAGCCTCCCTCGGCAAACTCCTGCCGTCCCGGAGCCGTATCGTCCACGCGCTCACCTCCCCACAGCCGCCTCGTCGAGACCACCCTGTTCCTGGGCCCGACGCTGTTGAATGAAGCCCGGTGGCGAGGCAGACATGGGGGAGGACAACCATGGACGACCGGGTCGCTGGTGGGCTGGGGAATGCGGTTCGGTGTGGTGCCGTTCGGGGCGAAGGGTTATAGAGAAAGGGTTATAGAGAACGGACGGGAGATCAGGTAGTCGTCGCCGGTCCGGCTAGGGCCGAATTACGGAATCGGCTTGACTGTTGACCTTGGTCGCTCATTCCCCCCTCTGCCGGTTCATAGTGCGATCACGATTTTGCCGTGAACGTGCCTCTCGGCCTGTGTCGTCACGGCTTCGCGAATCTGCTCGACCGGGAAAGTCGCCGCGATCGGCACCGTGATCGCGGCGGAATGGATCGCGTCGGAGATCCGTTGCAGGGCGCCCGGAGCCGCGTCGAAGGCGCCCGTCTTGTGTACACCGGGCGGTGGGGCGGGGCCGTCGGCTACGACGGAGATTCGCTCGGGTGCCACGCCGAGCTTGAGTGCGGTTTCGGCCGCCTCCCTTCCGAACAGGTCGGTTGCGGCGGTGATCCCTTCGGGCGCCAGGGCCCGGACCCGGTCGGCCAGGCCGGGGCCGTACGCCACAGGTTCGGCGCCGAGTTCGCGCAGGAATCCGAATGTGCCTTCGGAGGCGGTGCCGAGGACTCGGGCGCCCGCGAGCTTGGCCAGTTGCACGGCGAAGATGCCCACGCCGCCGGCCGCCCCGCCGATCAGGACGGTGTCCCCGGCGCGGAGCCCGGTCGCGGCGAGCGCGGCGGAGGCCGTCAGGCCGGAGACCGGAAGTGTGGCCGCCACCTCGTCGCCGATGCCCTCCGGGGTCGGCCACAGGTGTGCCCCGGGTGTCTTGACCAGTACGAAGTCGGCGATGGATCGGCCGATCGCCGCCCCGTACACCCGGTCGCCGGTCGCGAATCCGGTGGCTTCGGCGCCCGCCTCGTCCACCACGCCGGCGAATTCGCTGCCGAACCCGGCGGGCAGGGTGATGCCGAACCGTGCCGCCATGTCGGGCTGTGTGGTGATCTGCCAGTCCATCGGATTCAGCCCGGCGGCGGTGACCCGGACGCGGACCTCGTCCGGTGCGGGGTGCGGTTCGGGTATCTCGTGCAGTTCGAGTACTTCGGGACCGCCGAATCGCCGGTAGCGGACAGCTCTGCTCATCGTGACCTCCTGGCCAGTGATGGGACTTGGTCTCATGGACCCTACATCAGTGATGGGACCAAGTCCCGTACACTGCTCCCATGGCTCGCTGGCAACCCGACGCACCAGGACGACTCGCCGTCGCCGCCCTCGACCTCTTCGAGGAGCGCGGCTACGAGCACACGACCGTGATCGAGATCGCGGAGCGCGCGGGGCTCACCAAGAGCACGTTCTTCCGGTACTTCCCGGACAAGCGCGAGGTGCTCTTCGGCAGGGGCACGGTGTCCGGTCTGCTCGTCGAAGGGATCGCCTCGGCGCCGCCTACGGCCGGGCCGCTCGACGCGGTGGCGGACGCCCTCGACGCGCTCGGCCGGACGTTCTTCACCGACGACCGCCGCGAGTTCAGCGGCCGGCGCCAGGCCGTGCTGAACGCCAATGCGGAACTACGTGAACGCGAGGCACTGAAGAGGATCGACCTCACCGCCTCGATGATCGAGGCCCTCGGCCGCCGCGGAGTCCCGAGCCTTACCGCGCGCGTGGCCGCGAACCTGGGCGCGCTCGCCTGGGAGATCGCCTACGACCAGTGGATCGACACCGGCAACAGCGAGGGCTTCGGCCCGCTGGCACGGCAAGCGCTCGCCGAAGTACGCGCGGAAGCGGCCTGAAGACGCTGAGGCGCGTTACCGGCCCACCTGGAGGCTGCGGTAGTCGCTGGGCGGTATGCCCGTTGCGGCACGGAATGTGCGGCTGAACTCGGCCGGGTGAGGGAAACCTCACCGGGCGGCGATGGCCTGAACGGTGACGTGGCTCAGGCCGGGGCCGGCCAGGTCCCGTCGGCAGCGGTCCATCCGTCGGAGTCTGAGGTAGGCGCTGGGGGTTGTGCCGTGGATCTGGAAGATCCGCTGGAGGTAGCGCGACGAGATCTGGTGGGCCGATGCGATCGCGGCGGGCTTCAGGTCCGCATCGTGCAGGTGCTGATCGATGAACGAGGTGATGCGCGGGAACAGGACGTGCTGCGCCGACCGCGGCGGGACGGGCGTCTCGCCGTCGAGTCGGTGGGCCGGCACAGCAGTGATCAAGTCGATCGCGGTGGTTCCCGTCGGACCGCGTCTCGCGCACTGAACTTCGCGTGTTCGTCGGCCAGCGAGGTCATGAACTGGGCGAGCAGTCGGCCGATGCCCTCCCTCCCCGGCAGGTTCACCGCCAGGAGCCCGTCGACCTGCGACTCGCGCAAGGGCAGCAGGCGCTTGGGGAACTGGAACAGCAGGGACTCGGCCGGGGTCGGGCCGGCTTCGACGGAGGCGTCGAACGGGGGCGAGCTGTCGTGGATCTCCATCTCGCCCGGACCGAGGCGGGCTCCGCTACGTTCAGTGCCTGATCCCTGGTTATGTGGTTCGTTCGCCGTCGCCCTGCGTGGTGCTCGCGCAGTGGCATCCCGTACGGTCTCCAACTCCTTCCGAGGATCGCTTGAGGAGGAAGTCCTGTCTGCGGCAATTCTTTGACACTCTCCATGATTCAGGGTGTAAGGGTGTAAGGGTGTAACGGATAAAAGGCGCCAGTCGTCTAGGGTGAGAAGTTACCGATCCCTGCCCTGTGACCGAAGGAAAGTCGCCATGTCCTCTCGTCTCAACCCTTACCTCAGCTTCGACGGTGACGCCCGGCGGGCGTTCGAGTTCTACAGAGAAGTCTTCGGCGGCACGCTCGCGCTCCACACGTTCGGCGAAAGCGGAATGCCCGACACGCCGGAGGCAGACAAGATCATGCACGCAATGCTGGAGACGCCCGGCGGCTACACGCTCATGGGCGCTGACACCCCTCCCGGCATGACGTACACGCCCGTCGGCGGTTTCTCGGTGAGTCTCAGCGGTGACGAAGACGAGGCGCTGCGCGGCTACTGGGAGAAGCTGTCGGCCGACGGCACCGTGGCCGTGCCGCTCGTCAAGCAGATGTGGGGTGACGTCTTCGGAATGTGCACGGACCAGTTCGGCGTCCCGTGGATGGTGAACATCGTCCAGACGCAGGGCTGATGCCGATCCGAAGCTTCGGTATCTGCGCTACCTCCCTTTCGCGCGAGTGAGGCCTCCGGCCAACGCCGGAGGGCCTCCGTGTTCTGCGGGACTGCCGGCTCATGCGGCCGACGCCGGCCCGGTCGACGTGGACATGCCGGGCCGGGCCAGGCCGGACCGTGCCAGGCCGGACCGGACCGTGCCAGGCCGGACCGTGCCAGGCCCGAGGCGAGGGGAAACGCTGACCCTCGCGGACGAAATATCGCGACGGCATCCCATCCCCTCGGGTTCTCACCTATGGTGACTGTTCCAGCGGCGAAGGCGTGGACTGGAGGAAGCATGGCTCTCACCGATCTGCCCGATGTAGATGTCCTGAAAATCCCTCAGGATTTTCCTCCTGGGGAACTCTTCACTATTCCGCCGGTCCTGGCCGAATTACGGGACAACCGCCCGCTGTGCCCCGTACAGATGCCCAGCGGCAACCGGCTATGGCTGGTCACTCGTTACGCGGACGTACGTTTCGTGATGCACGACCCCCGGTTCTCCAGGAATCTGGTCTTTCCCGGCGCTCCCCGGATGGCGGGGGAGGACCTCACCTCGGTCGAGGGCTCGCTGTTCAATATGGAGGGGCCCGACCACACCCGCCTCCGCACCGTGCTCGCCTCCGCTTTCACCCGCCGCGCCGCCGACGGATGGCGTTCCACCACGCAGACGCACGCACATGATCTGATCGACCGCATCGAACGCTCGGGCTCGGAGGCGGATCTCGTCGCCGATTTCAGTGTGCCGCTCGTGGCGCGGATCGCCGGCGATCTGATGGGGATCACCCCGCAGGAGCACGAATGGACGCAGGACCGCATCCGGCGCCAGCTGGATCTGCTCGGCGGCCCGGAGCAGATCGCCGGGGCCACCGCCGATCTGGCGGAACTGGCCGGCCGCCTGGTGGACCGGAACGGGCGGCCGGACTCCGAGGCGACCGGGCTGGTGGCGACGCTGGCGCGCGCCGCGTGCGAGGAGTCGATCAGCCGTCAGGAGGCGGTGAGCACCACGGCCCTGCTGCTGATGAATGTGACAGATCCGCTCGTACCGCCGCTCACGGTGGGCATAATGACGCTTCTTCTCCACGGGGACCAACTGGCGCAGTGCAAGCGGGATCCGCAGCGCTGGCCGGAAGCGGTCAGGGAGGTGCTGCGCTACCACAACAACGGCATCACCAACTTCCCGCGAGTGGCACTGGAGGACGTCGACTGCCACGGCGGCCGGATCACCGCGGGCGAAGGCGTCATCACCTCCGCCCTCGCGGCGGCCCACGACCCCCGCGCGTTCATCGACCCCGGTGTCTTCGACATCGGCCGGAGCGAGAAGGGATCCGTCTTCTTCGGCGCGGGACCGCACTTCTGCCTCGGATCGGCGCTCGCCCTGTCCGTCCTGGCGACGGCGTACGCGGTGCTCTTCGAACGCCTCGACGGGCTGCGCCTCTCGGTCGAACCCCACGAGGTGAAACGAGCGGACGACGGTTTCTTCGCCTGCCCCGAGAACCTTCCGGTCACCTGGTGAAGGAGCGCCACGCCGCCGCACTCCGGCCCGAGCTACCTGTCCGGGGCCGCGTATGACCTCCACCGCGCGGGACGCGCGCCAGGACGCCGGCGGCCTCGTCACCCGCCCCGTTCTGCTGCTGATGGCCACCGCCACCGGGCTGTCGGTGGCCGGAAACTACTTCGCGCAGCCCCTCCTCGACATCATCGCCGAGCGGTTCACGATGAGTTCCGCCACCGCCGCGCTCGTCGTGACCACGAGCCAGATCGGCTACGTCTGCGGCCTGCTGCTGCTCGTACCCCTCGGCGACCTGCTGGAACGCCGTCGGCTGACGGTGATGCTGTGCGCCGCCACCGCCGTCGGCCTGGCCTGCGTCGCCGCCGCGCCGAACACCCTGGTGCTCTTCGCAGGGCTCGCCGTGACCGGCCTGTGTTCCGTCGGCGCGCAGGTCATGGTGCCCTTCGCCGCGACCATGGCGGCCCCCGAGGAACGCGGCCGGGCGGTGGGCACCGTCATGGCCGGGCTGCTGCTGGGCATCCTGCTCGCCAGGACGGCCGCGGGCAGCCTGGCGGAACTGGGCGGCTGGCGCACCGTCTACTGGGTCAACGCCACACTCATGATCACGATGGCGCTGCTGCTGCGGCGCGTCCTGCCGCGCTTCCCCGCCGCCGGGAGCACCCGCTATCTCGCCGTGTTCCGCTCGATGGGGCGCCTGTGGTCCCAGTATCCGGTGCTGCGCTGGCGGACTTTGACGGGCGCGTCGAGCTTCGCCGCGTTCACGGTGCTGTGGATCTCCCTGACGTTCCTCCTGTCCAGTCCGCCCTACGGCTGGTCGGCCCAGGCCATCGGCCTGCTGGGCCTCGCCGGAGCGGCGGGCGCGGCAGCGGCGTCGGTCGCGGGACGGCTGGCCGACCGCGGGCTCGTCCACACCGTCACCCTCGCCGGTACGGTCCTGCTGCTCGCTTCCTGGGCGCTTCTGGCGCCCGCGGCACATGGACTCGTCTGGCTGGTCGCCGGAATCCTGCTGCTGGACCTGGCCGTCCAGGCGGTGCACATCAGCAATCAGAACGTGGTCTACGCACTGGAACCGGAAGCCCGCAGCCGCCTGAACTCCCTCTACATGACCAGCTATTTTCTCGGCGGCGTCGCCGGTTCCGCGCTCACCTCCGTCGTCTGGGCCCACGCGGGCTGGAGTTGGGCCTGCGCGCTGGGCGCCGTCTTCAGCACCGTCACCCTCCTGTCCTGCCTGGCAGAACGTGTACTGCACCGCCGGAACTGACCGGCGCATGGTGCGTTCGGGGGCTATCGGCCGGGAGGCGGCGGGAAAAGACGACGGGCCGAGGCCGAGGCCGGTGGCTTCGGCTCCGTTACGGGGACGGGGACGGGGACGAGGTGGGGGTGGCGGTGGGGACGACGGCCTCATCCGCGCCGGTGTGCCCGAGTTGGCGGAGCAGATACGGCACTACGCCGCGTTCCAGCAGGGCTTGGCGCCATGCGTCGCGGGCCTCGGTCACCGCCGGGTCCAGGGCGGTGGCGTGGCCGGCGCGAGGGGCGGCGTCGGATGGGTGGTCGGATGAGGGGTCGGATGGGCGTACGGCGTAGTCCGCGGCGCGGTTGCGCATCGCGGACACGAGCACACCGGTCAGGCCGAGCACGGCGGCGAGCGCCGCGACGGCCGCCGAGACCCAGCCTGCGGTCACCAGCCCGTCCGCCAGCGGATAGCGGGCGTTGACGGCGTGCAGACCGTAGCCGAGGAGCAGGAACACGACCGCCGCCACGCCGCCCAGCGCGGGCGTGAGCACGGCCAGGGCTCCCAGCAGCCCGCGTCCCACGCTGTCGGATCCGGCGGGCTGCCCGGATGACGTGCGCAGGTGGACGTAATAGCGGTACTCCCCGATCGCCGTGGCCGCGATGGAGAATCGGGCCCGGAGCGCCCGGGCGCGCAGCCGTTCGGCGTCGATGTCCTCCTCGGTGTGCCGCAGAGCCTGGCGTATCCGTGAGGAGTCGAGCGCCTGGTCGAGTACCTGCTCGAAGTCGGGCCGGTCCTCCGCCTTCAGGCAGGCGGAGCGGTGTACGCGCACCGAGCCCGGTCGTCCCCCGCTGATCTCCGGTTGTTCGTCGAGACCGACCACGTCTTCTTCCTCGTTCCGTAAAGATTGCGTATTCCGGTGATGTCGCGCCCGAGCTGTGCCGGACCCCGGCCGCCCCTCCCCGGCACGGCCTCAAGGCCCACTATCGCTGAATTACCCACTTGCGCAACTGTTAAAGTATTGGTCATGGAGGCGGATGGCCAGACGCGACGAGAACCGGCCGCGTCCGCCCTGTCGTCGCCCGGCGGCGTGAGCGCCTCGCTGCCTTCTGATGTACGAGGCCGGCGGCGCCGGACAGCGAGGCTTCCTCCGCGTCTATCCGGCCGTGGCCGCTGACGTGTGGCGTCGCGTCCACGGGCTGTTGGCGCGTGTTGGTGCCTGGCGGTGAGGGCTTCTGCCGCCGCGGCTGCGAAAGTGACGAACCCGAAGACGCGGGCCGGGGCCGGGTGGGGTCGTTTCGGTGGGAATGGTCGACTGCTACGTTTTCCGGATGAGGAAAGGACCTGCCACGCGAGGCGTCGGGGCGGACGAGCCGCTGGGCTTTGTGATCGCTTCGGCGGGCAATGCGGCGGCTCTTGCGTTCGAGTCCGCCCTGGCCGCGGAGGATCTGCTTCCGCGGCACTTCGCCGTGCTGCGGGGGCTGCGTGACGGTGCGGAACATGCGCAGCAGCAGCTCGCCTCCTCATTGGGTATTCCGGCCAGTCGTCTGGTGGGGCTGCTGGGGCTGCTGATTGAGAGGGGCCTGGTGGAGCGGCGGGAGTCGCCGGATGACGCTCGGGTGAAGCTGGTCCGCCTGCGCGAGGAGGGTCGGCGGGAGTTGGAGAAGCTGATCCGGCTCGCGGGCGCCTCGGAAGAGCGGCTGACCGCGGGGCTGACG
>NZ_JBHVHQ010000300.1:0-4400 GCF_042800135.1 Streptomyces sp. NPDC057654
CCGAGGTGGGTGGGGCCGGGGCCGGTGTGCAGGGCGTTGGTGTCGCGGGTGGGGTCGCGGCGCGCCAGGCGGGGGTGGAGGCCGGGGAGGGCCGGGCGGTCGTGGGGGCCGGGCGTCCGCCGGGCGGTTCGCGCTCTCGGGGGCGGGGCCCGAGGGCTCCGGGTCGGCCGGGCGGGCCGTGCCGCCGGCCGCGCCGACCGTCTCCACCGACACGGCTTCGGCGACGATCGGCTTGTCCATGGTGAAGCCGTAGCGGGCGCGGTGGAGCCGCAGGAACTCCTCGGTCATCGCGCCGATGCTCTCCAGGGGCACGGCGAGGGCCGCGTCGGTGCCCGCGTAGCGCAGCTGGACCTTGGCGTTCGTGGTGAGGGCCCGTTCCTCGACGCCGTCGGCGAGGAGGTCCGCGCGGGTGAGCCCGGCCAGCCGCCCGGCCTCCGCGCGCAGTCCGGGCAGGGTCTCCGCGCCCAGTTCGGTCTCGACGGACTGCTCGCGCATGGCGGTGGCGTCGGCGACCCCGATGCCGTAGGCGGAGAGCACGCCGGCGAGCGGCGGCACGATCACGGTGGTGATGCCGAGGGCGTCGGCGACCGCGCACGCGTGCTGGCCGCCCGCGCCGCCGAAGGTGGTGAGCGCGTAGCGGGTGACGTCGCGGCCACGTTGCACGGAGATCTTCTTGACGGCGTTCGCCATGTTGAGGACGGCGATCTCCAGGAACCCGGCGGCGACCTCCTCGGGCCGTCGGCGGTCGCCGGCCGCCTCCGCGATCTCGTCGGCGAGCGCGGCGAACCGCTCGGCGACCGTCTGGGCGTCGAGCGTCTGGTCGCCGTCGGGCCCGAACACGGCCGGGAAGCTGCCCGGCTGCACACGGCCCAGCATGACGTTGGCGTCGGTGACGGTCAGCGGGCCGCCGCGCCGGTAGCAGGCAGGGCCGGGCACGGCCCCCGCCGAGTCGGGGCCCACCCGGTAGCGCCGTCCGTCGAAGTGCAGGACGGAGCCGCCGCCCGCCGCCACGGTGTGGATGTTCATCATGGGGGCGCGCATCCGCACCCCGGCGACCTCCGTGCCGAAGATCCGCTCGAACTCCCCCGCGTAGTGCGACACGTCGGTGGAGGTGCCGCCCATGTCGAAGCCGACGACGCGGTCGTGTCCGGCCTCGGCGGCGGCGCGCGCCATGCCCACGACGCCGCCCGCGGGCCCGGAGAGGACCGCGTCCTTGCCGCGGAAGTGCTCTGCTTGCCGCAGTCCGCCGTTGGACTGCATGAACATCAGCCGTACGCCGCGCAGTTCGCTCGCGACCTCCTCGACGTAGCGGCCGAGGACCGGGGAGAGGTAGGCGTCGACCACGGTGGTGTCGCCGCGCGGTACGAGCTTCATCAGCGGGCTGACCTCGTGGGAGCAGCTGACCTGTGTGAAGCCGAGGGCGCGGGCCGCCTCGGCGGCCTCCTTCTCGTGCTCGGCGTGGCGGTAACCGTGCAGGAGGACGACGGCCGCGCTGCGGTAGCCGTCGGCGCGCGCCGCGCGCAGTTCCGCGCTCACCGCCTCCAGGTCCAGGGGCCGTACGACGGAGCCGTCGGCCCCGATCCGTTCGCGCGCCTCGATGACGCGCCCGTACAGCGCCTCGGGCAGCACGATGCGGCGGTCGAAGATGCGCGGCCGGTTCTGGTAGGCGATGCGCAGCGCGTCCCGGAACCCTTCGGTGGTGACGAGCACGGTCGGCTCGCCCTTGCGTTCGAGGAGCGCGTTGGTGGCGACGGTGGTGCCCATCTTGACCACGGCGATCTGGTCGGCGGGGATCGGTTCGCCGGGGCCGAGCTCCAGGGCCTGCCGGATGCCGGCGACGGCGGCGTCCTGATACCGCTCGGGGTTGTGGGACAGCAGTTTGCGCGTGTGCAGGCTGCCGTCCGGACGCTTGGCCACCACGTCGGTGAAGGTCCCGCCGCGGTCGACCCAAAACTCCCAGAGCCCTGTCATCCGGCCATTGTGGCAGCGTCGTCCGCGGTTGCGCGGGAGCCTTCCCGGCCGGTGCGGCCGGGACTTCAGGGGGCGGCCGCGGGCGGTGCGCCGCGCCCTCCGCTACACCGCGGGCGCGTCGGGCCCGATGCGGCTGCGTACCGCGGTCTGGACCTCGGCCTCCTCGGCGGGGTCCGCGGCGAGCCGGCGGAGCTGGTCGACGACGCGGTCGTCCGCGGTGGCGGCGTGCCGCGCGGCCAGCTCGCGGGTGGTCTCCTCGCAGTCCCACAGGCACTCGACGGCGAAGCCCGCCGCGAAGGAGGGGTCGGTGGCGGCGAGCGCGCGGGCGGCGCGGCCGCGCAGATGGGAGGAGGACGTCTCGCGGTAGACGTGGCGCAGGACGGGCGCGGCGCAGTTGATGGAGAGGCGGCCGGCGCCGTCGACGAGGTCCCAGAGCACCCCGGCGTCGGGGCCCTCGGTCCGTACGGTCCGGCGCAGCGCGCCCAGCACGGGCCCGGCGTCGTACTGCGCGCCCCGGCAGGCGAGCATCCCGGCGGCGGCGTCGCCGAGGGCGTCGGTGCGGTGCAGCCAGGCCCGGGCCCGTACGAGGGCGGCTGTGCTGCGCATCCGCTCGAAGGCGGTGACGGCGGCTTCCGAGACGAGGGTGCCGGGGTCGTCCACGGCGCTCTCGATGAGGTCGAGGGCGCGCGGGTCGTGGTGTTCGGCGAGGTAGCGCAGGGCGGTGGCGCGGGCGGCCTCGGGACCGCCGGCCGCGGCCTCGATGATCTCCAGGCGGTCCTCGGGCCCGGCGACGGCGGTCAGGCACCGGGTGGCGGGGACGTGACGGTGCTGGGTGGGGTGCATGTCCAGGCCCTGCTGGGCCCAGTCGAGCACTTCCCGTACGCTCCAGCCCGGACCGGGGCCGGCCGGCCGGAGCTGGCGTCGCCAGCGGTCGAAGGAGCCCTGTTCGCCGGCGGCGCGCACGCGGGCGGCCGTGGCCGGGGAGAGGGTGTCGTCGGCCCACAGCCGCCAGGGGCGCGGCTCGAAGGCGTCACGGACGGCGGCGGTGAGGGCCGCGTCGCCGTCGGCGGTCCGGGGGAATCTGGCGAGAATGAGCTCCCCGAGGCCGGCCAGGCCCGTGTCGTCGTCGCGCAGGGCGAGCTCGTCGAGGGCCCAGGCCCAGTTGGAGCCGGTGGCGGCGTAGCGGCGCAGCAGCAGCAGCGCTTCGCGGCGGCCGTAGGAGGCGAGGTGGCCGAGGACCGAGAGGCAGAGGCCGGTGCGCTCCTCCTGCGGGTCGAGGAGGTCCTCGGGGTGGAAGAGGTGGTGTTCGATCTCGTCCAGGGGGCCGTCGAGCTCCATGTGGAGGCGCGCGTAGTAGAGCGAGCGGTTCTCGACCTGCCAGTCGCGCCGGGGGTCGCGGAGCACGCAGTGGTGCAGCGCGGTGAGCGCCTCGGCCCGGGGGGCCGCGAGCGCGTGCAGGGTCCCGTCGCCGCGGCCTCTCTGCAAGAGGCCGAGCAGGGTGCCGCTGGGCGCTATGTCTGGATCGAACATGGGGTCAGCATCCGGTGCGGGGACTTCGGTGGCAACGGGATTTCCGTCGTCCGGCATTCTTGCCGGTGTCCGCCCGTCCTATGCCGGGTGAACAGTGCGGACCTCGTTGCTTCCGCGCGGCGCAGCCTACCCGGAGCAGCAGATTCCGCCGAGTTCCGGCCAGCGCTTACCGGCCGCGCCGGTGGCATATGTCAGAAGCACCACCGTATCGGGTAGTGCCAAATCCCTTACGCGGCGTCGCTCCCTGTGCAACAGTCGTTACCGGCCCACTTCGCCAGATCCGCCCGAGCCGGCCGCGCCGCGCGTCAATCGGAGTACGTACATGCCGTCCCCCCTCTTCGCGGACCGTTCCCCCGCCCAGCCGCCGGAGCGCGGCGCGGTGGACGCCCTCATCTCGCAGACCCGCAGGCTCCGCGGCGGCGTGGACGCCGTCCGCCGGGAGGCCGCGGTGGACGAGGAGCAGCTGGACGATCCGCAGGTCCGATGGCAGCGCGCGCTGTGCGAGCTGGCCGTGCACCACCTCGACGACCTCGGCGCGCACCTCGGCCAGCTGCGCGAAGGGGTGCCCACCGAGCTGCCGGAGCCGGAGCCGTACCGTCCGCCGCTGCCCGCGGCCCCGCCCGAGCAGGAGCGCGGCGCACTGCTCAAGCGGGTCGGCAGCGCCGAGTGGAATCTGCTGACCGACGACGTGACCTGGTCCGAAGAGCTGTTCCAGATCTTCGGCCGGAGCCGCGCGGACGGCGCGCCGACCCTGGACGAGCTGCCCTCCTGCCTCCACCCGGAGGACCAGGAGCTGCTGACGGCCAGAGTCACGGACTGCCTGGTGGACGGCAAGCCGATCGACGACGAGTTCCGCATCCTGCGCCCGGACGGCGGCCGGCGCACGGTCCACATGATGG
>NZ_JBHVHQ010000300.1:4410-9106 GCF_042800135.1 Streptomyces sp. NPDC057654
CGGCCAGCGCTGTTCCGTGTTGGGGGGGGGGGCCCTCTGCCGCGTCCGCGCGGAGTCGTGCTGCGGGCGCCCGTCGGGGCGCCGCGCCTCGGTCTACTGGTGGGGGTCCGCGGGGAGCGCCCCCGACGGCAGCACGGCGTCCATGTGGGCGGTGCTGCGCGACGTCAGCGAGCTGCGCCGGAGCCAGCTCGCGGTGCACGAGAGCCGCGACTCGCTCCAGCGCCAGCGGCACATCGCGCGGACCGAGCACCGGCTCGCGGTCGAGCTCCAGGAGGCCGTGCTGCCGCCCTGGCGCGGCTCCCTGCGGCTCCCGCAGGGCGGGCCCGCCTCCCTCGACATCGCCGGGCACTACCTCCCTTCCTCGACCAGCGCCCTCATCGGCGGCGACTGGTTCGACGCGCTCCAGCTGCCCGACGGGCAGACCCTGCTCAGCGTGGGCGACCTCACCGGGCACGGCGTGAGCGCCACCTCCGGCGTGGCGATGCTGCTCGGCGCGCTGCGCGGGATGGCGGTGACGGGCGCCGCGCCCGGCCCGCTGATGGGCTGGCTCAACCAGATGCTCGACGCCTCCGCGCAGCCCGCCCTCGGCAGCGCGATCTGCTGCCGCTACGAGCCCGTCGGCCGCACCCTGTCCTGGTCCCAGGCCGGCCACCCCGCGCCGCTGCTGTTCCGCGACGGGGCGGGGCGCGCCCTCCAGCCGCCCGAGGGCGTGCTGCTCGGGGCGATGTCCGGCGCGCGGTACGGGCAGGCCGAGGAGCGGCTGCTCCCGGGTGACCTGCTCGTGCTGCACACCGACGGGCTCTCGCCGCGCAGCCCGGAGCTGGACGTGGAGCGGGGTCCGGACCGGCTGCTGGCGCTCGCGCCGCGGTTCGCCGCCGCCCGCGGCGCGCAGGACTGCGTACGGGCCGTGGTGGAGGAGTTCGGCGGCGAGGAGCGCGAAGACGACGCGTGCGTACTGATCGCGCGCATCGGCTCCTGACCATCCGGCTCCCGAAGCAGCCCGGCCCTCGAACGGCTCTCAAGGCGCCTGCGGTGCCCCCGGTGCTCCCCGGCCTCACACGGCACTGCTCCTGGTCGCCGGGGCGCTCCTGGTCGCCTTCGGCATGGCCTGCCGGATGTCCGCGCGCAGCTGCCGGATGCTGCCGTCGCTCGCGTACCGCCCGGTGAGGCGGTACATCTCGCGCAGCCGGTCCCAGGTGCGGTGGGACGAGGTGTGGCCGATGGTGGACAGCGCCGCCCTCGCGTGGCTGCCGGCCTGCTCCGGGTCGCTGCCGATGAAGCAGGCCGACGCCATCGAGATGTGGTCGAAGACCTTCGACCGCTCACGGCCGTCCACCCGCAGATCCAGCGCCAGCTTGGCGTGGCCCTGCGCGAGGCGCGCCGCCGACGGATCGCGCTCCGCGAGCGTGCGGAAGGCCAGCGCCTGCATGCCGTGCAGGTCCGCCTCGTCGAACATCTGCATCCAGCTCGGCGGCGGCACATCTCCCTTGTCCGCGGCGAAGAGCTCCTCCGCCCGGCCCAGGGAGCGGCGCATGGCCTGGCCGCGGCCCATCGACGCCTGCGCCCACGCCTCGATGGTGCAGAGCATCGCCCGCGTGCGCGGCAGCGTCTCCTCTCCCGAGCCGCGCTGCGCCAGCTTCATGAGGTCCAGCGCCTCGTCCGGGCTACCGAGGTGGACCATCTGGCGGGCGGCCCGGGAGAGCGCCTCGCCGGCCCGCGGCCGGTCGCCGCCCTCGCGGGCCGCGTGCGCGGCGATCACGAAGTACTTCTGGGCGGTGGGTTCCAGGCCGACGTCGTGGGACATCCAGCCCGCGAGGACCGCCAGGTTGGCGGCCACCCCCCACAGCCTGCGCTGCAACTGCTCGGGATGGTGGTAGGCGAGCATGCCGCCCACCTCGTTGAGCTGGCCGATGACGGCCTTGCGCTGGAGGCCGCCGCCGCGCGACGCGTCCCAGAGGCGGAAGACGTCCACCGAGCTCTCCAGGGCGTCGATCTCCTGGGACCCCACGGGGGCCGCTTCGTACCGGTCGTAGCCGGCCGGATCCGCTGTCATCGCGGTGAGGGAGGACAGGGGGTCGTCGACGCGGGGGGCGTCGAAGGCGAGGGTCTGATCGGATTTCAGCCAGTCGTGGAGCGTGCTGCTGAGTGCGGAACCTGTGGCGAGCGCGGCGCCCGCGCCCACCAATCCACGTCGATTGAGCATGAGGTCCATTCCCGTGAATTCGGTGAGGACCGCGGCCGTACGCCCGGGGGGCCAGTGCAGTCCGTCCGCGGACTGCTTCTTCCCTGCGCGCCCCTGCTTCGCGAACCCGAGGTCCTCGATGGTCACGACACGACCGAGGCGCTCGGTGAAGAGGGCCGCCAGCACCTTCGGCACGGGGTCGCGGGGGCGCTCCCCCGTGTCGATCCAGCGCCGCACCCGCGAGGTGTCGGTGGCCAGCTGCGGGTGGCCCATGGCCGCCGCCTGCCGGTTCACCAGCCTCGCGAGTTCCCCCTTGGACCAGCCGGCCAGGCCGAACAGGTCCGAAAGTCGGGTGTTGGGTTCCCTCATCACGTCAAGCCCCCAGGTTCCTCGGCTGACTTGAAGGTATCGGCCCGTCATGGGCCACGCGAGTATTCGCCAGGGTTCGCCAGGGTGCGCCAGATGGTGTGCCACCCGCGGGCGGGTGTGATGTAGGAACGCGCCACCCGGGCCCGGCAGCCGGACCGCATTCCCCAGGGTGCCCATGGCATCCGGGACCGGGGCGCGCACGCAATTCGTCGGCACACGAAGGGATCTGTATCGCCCATGTACGCAGCGTCGTCCTCCGTGTCCGCTCCGCCTCGGCCCTACCGTCCGCAGCCGGCCGGCGGGGGGCCCTATCTCGACCCCACCCATGCCGCCGGAGCGGGGATCGTCCCCGGCTCCCCCGGTGCCCCTCCCGGCATCGGCGGGCCCGGCGGGCGGCTCAAGCGACCCCAGGGAGCGGGCCGTTCCCAGCCGGTCAGCGGGCGGATCGACCTGTCCGGCCCGAAGGGCGCCCAGCTGCGCTCGGCCATCGCCTCGGTGCACCGCATCTGTCCGGAGTTCAGCCCGGTGCAGGTTCTGCGGCACAGCGGCCGGTCCGCGATCCTGATCGGCACGACCGGGCGCAGCACAGCGGTCGCCAAGTGTTTACTCGACCCCTCTCCCGTCTGGGCCGAGCGGTTCCGGCACGAAATAGCCGCATACCGCGCGTTCGTGCGGCACCGGCCGCCGGTGCGCGTCCCCCGGCTCATCGCGGCCGATCCGGACAACTGCGCCCTGGTCGTCGAGCGGATGCCGGGGCGGGTGACGGCCTCGCAGCGGTACCCGGCCGAGACGCCGCCGCGCGCGGACGTGCGGGCCGCCCTCGGCGCCGTGCACCGGATCAACCAGTGGCGGCCCCCGACCGGGCTGTTCGAGATGCCGCTGGACTACGGCAAGCGCATCGCCCGCTTCCACGAACTGGGGCTGCTGACCGACCGGGACCTCGGCGACCTCCAGCAGCTGCTGCGCGGGCTCTCGCACGCGCAGGGGCAGTTCTGCCACGGCGACGCCCTGCTGTCGAACATCCTGCTGTCCCCCGCCGGGCCGGTGCTCGTCGACTGGGACCAGGCGGGCTGGTATCTGCCGGGCTACGACCTGGCGACCTTGTGGACCGTCCTCGGGGACGCCCCCGTGGCGCGCCGTCAGATCAGTCAGCACGCCCAGCAGAGCGGCTCCGCGGCGCGGGACGCCTTCCTGGTCAATCTGATGCTGGTGCTGACGCGTGAGATCCGCACCTATGAGACGGCCGTGCAGCGCACCATGCACGACCCCGCCCCGGCGGCTCCGGGCGCGGCCGAGAGCGGTGAGGAGCAGCGGCTGCTGCTCCGGCGGCTGCACGACGACTGCGCGCTCGCACGGCGTGCTGTGCGGGCCGCGGTCGGCACCCGCTGACTCCCGGACTCGACCTCTGGCGGCGCGTCACCGGTATGGACCTGTGACGCGCCGCAGGTCTGCGCGCTTGTTCCGGGAAACTCACCCGGATGGGTACTGACGTGCGAAATCCTCTCCCTCAAGCATGATTGACGCCGCGTCGCCCAGGGGTACCTCTTAGTGGGTCCGGCTCCGCCCGCCCACCGCGCACCATCCGCCCCGGCGCACGGCACGGCCCGGCTTGAGGAGGCTGCGTTGCCCGCACTGCCCGCACTGCCCGCACTCCCCCCGCGTCCAGCCCGTACGGCTCGTATGGCTCGTACGGTTTTTCGAAGAAACGATTCAGGGGCGTCGAGACGCCGTCGCCGTGCCCTACGCACCACGGCCGCCGCCTCCGCGACCGCCGCCCTGCTGCTGCCGCTCATCGCGGCCGGCCCGTCCGCCACCGCCGCGCCGCCGCCCTCCGGCGCGCTCCAGCGCTCGTTCGCCGACGCGGCGGCCGCCTACCACGTTCCGCCGAGCGTCCTGCTCGGCGTCGCCTACCTGGAGTCCCGCTGGGACGGCCACGGCGGCGCGCCGAGCGTCACCGGCGGCTACGGCCCGATGCACCTCACGGACGCCCGTACGGCGCTGGCCGAGACCCCGCACCACAGCGACGCCGGGGAGGACCCCCGCGGCGACGCCGCACGGCCCCGTACGCCCGTACGCGACCGCCTCCCCCGGGCCGCCGAGACGCCCGCCCGCCTGCGCCCCCGGGACCGGGCCGCCGCCCGCAGC
>NZ_JBHVHQ010000301.1:0-9083 GCF_042800135.1 Streptomyces sp. NPDC057654
GGGCGGTGGTCGCGGCCGGGCACCTGGCGGCGGACTCCGACGCCGTGGTGGCCGGGGCGCTCGGCGTCGCGGTCGCCGTGGTGGTCCGCGCGCTGCCGCTGCCGTCGGCGGCCTCGCTCGTCGTCTCCCTCGTCGCCGCGGCGGGCGCGGGCGTCGTGGCCGGGCAGCTGACCGGCCTCGGCGCGTCCGGCGCGCTGCTGGGCGCGGCGGCGGGCGTCTGCGCGCTGGTCGGCCTGCGGGTGGCGAGCTACGACTACCCGTCGCGGTTCGTGCACATGACGGCGGGCGTCGCGCTGCCGCTCGCGGCGGCGGCCCCGGTCGTCTACGTGCTCGGCCGCGCCCTGGCGTAGCGCCCGTCGGCCCGCATGATCGGCCGCACCCGCGATCGACTCCGGTTAGGCTCACTGCACGGGCAGGGGGCCTGACCTAGAGCGTGGGGGCACGGAGAACAATGCGCGGACTGCGAATACTGCTGATCGTCGTGGTGGTGCTGGGCATCCTGTTCGTGGCGGCCGACCGGGTCGCGGTCTACTTCGCCGAGGACGAGGCGGCCAAGAAGATCAAGAGCAGCCAGAACCTGAGCGAGAAGCCGGACGTGTCGATCAAGGGCTTCCCGTTCCTGACCCAGGTCGCGGACTCGAAGCTGGACGAGGTCCACGTCAACCTCGACGGCGTCTCGGCCAGCGCGGGCGGACGCTCGATCCGGGTCACGAAGCTCGACGCGTCGCTGCACGACGTGAAGATCAACAGCAGCTTCTCGTCCGCCACCGCCGACCACGCGACGGGCTCCGCCCATATCTCCTACGAGGACCTCTCCAAGGCCGCCGACGCCGGCGTGAAGGTCTCCTACGGCGGCCGCGACAAGGACGGCAAGAGCCAGGTGAAGGTCAGCGCGGGCGTCCCGGTGCCGGTGCTCGGCCGCACCGTGGAGCGCAGCGTGCTGTCGACCGTCACGATGGTGAACGGCAACACCATCCGGCTGCACGCGGACAGCGTGCCCGGCCAGGAGATCCCGGGCCTGGAGGGCCTGATCCGCAAGAAGATCGACTTCGACCGGCGGATCGACGGCCTGCCCCGCGGCATCAAGCTCGACAAGATCACCACCAACGAGCAGGGCGTGGACATCTCGGTCACCGGCTCCCACGTGGAGCTGGCGGGCTGAGCCGGCGGGACGCGACCGGTCACGTCCACTCAGCGAGACGCGCACGTCCATACGATAGAAGGGTCGCGCGCGCAAGGCCCGTACGGACGCCCGTACGGGCCGCACGGCGCCTTTCCCGCCACGTGCCCCACCCACGCATCCCACATTCCGAGACACTTTGTCTCACCATCCGACACCCCGGTGACATGCGCGCCCGTCCGTCCCTACGATCGGGCCTATGAAGCGACAGGCGGATCTCACGAAGCGGCGGGCAGTCGACCTGTGCCGCGTCGCCGCCATGCTCTGTCACAGCGCCTGAAGCGACGCTGACCTCCCGTTCTTCCTCGGCCCCGCAAGGGCCCGACGCTCAGCGCCGCACCCGTGCCGCCGCGTATCCGTGCCGCCGCGCGCCCCCTCGCGCATCCGCACCGCGCACCGCCCGCATCGCCCGCACCGCCGCAACTGCCCCGGAGGAGAGATATATGAGCCGCAGCGACGTCCTGGTTGACGCCGACTGGGTCCAGGCCCGCATCGACGACCCGAAGACCGTCATCGTCGAGGTCGACGAGGACACCTCGGCGTACGACAAGAACCACATCAAGAACGCCGTACGGATCGACTGGAAGAAGGACCTCCAGGACCCCGTGCGCCGCGACTTCGTCGACCGGGCGGGCTTCGAGGCGCTGCTCTCCGAGAAGGGCATCGCCAACGACGACACGGTCGTCCTCTACGGCGGCAACAACAACTGGTTCGCGTCGTACGCCTACTGGTACTTCAAGCTCTACGGCCACCAGGACGTCAAGCTCCTCGACGGCGGCCGCAAGAAGTGGGAGCTCGACTCCCGCGACCTGGTCGCCGAGGTGCCCACCCGCGCCCGGACCGCGTACCAGGCGAAGGACCAGGACCTCTCCATCCGCGCCTTCCGCGACGACGCCGTCGCCGCGATCGGGAACCTCAACCTGGTCGACGTGCGCTCCCCCGACGAGTTCAGCGGCAAGCTGCTCGCCCCGGCGCACCTCCCGCAGGAGCAGTCCCAGCGCCCCGGCCACATCCCGAGCGCCCGCAACATCCCCTGGTCGAAGGCGGCCAACGACGACGGCACCTTCCGCTCCGACGACGAGCTGAAGGAGATCTACGAGACGGCCGGCGTCGACCTGGCCAAGGACACCATCGCGTACTGCCGCATCGGCGAGCGCTCCGCCCACAGCTGGTTCGTGCTGCACGAGCTGCTCGGCCAGCAGAACGTCAAGAACTACGACGGCTCGTGGACCGAGTACGGCTCCCTCGTCGGCGTCCCGATCGAGCTCGGCGCCAACTGACCCTCCCGTTGCACCCCTCTACTCTCAAGGACCCCCATATGTGTGGAGCAAAGGCCGGCGGCCCCGACGCGGCGACCATCAAGCCCGGCGAGACCACCATCCAGGGCTCGGTGACCCGCGACGGCGAGCCCGTCAGCGGTTACGTCCGGCTGCTGGACAGCACCGGCGAGTTCACCGCCGAGGTGCCCACCTCGGCGACCGGGCAGTTCCGCTTCTACGCGGCCGAGGGCACCTGGACGCTGCGCGCCCTGGTGCCGGGCGCGACCGCCGACCGCACCGTCGTCGCCCAGCGCGGCGGTCTCGCCGAGGTCGCCATCGCGGTCTGAGCCACCTCAGAACGCACGACACCGCCGTCCGGCGACGGCACACGCACGGCCGAAGGGCCGCACCCCGGGGTTGGACGCCTTGGCGGGGCGCGGCCCTTCGCGCCGCCCGGCCCCCGGTCGTACCGTGGAGGCATGTACGCGCGAAGGCGGCACTGGTATTTCGCCATGATGGGCACGTGCATCGCGCTGTTCGTCCTGGCGTGGGGCGTCGTACGCATCTGGTCGGTCCCCGCCGCGGTCGGCATGTGCCTGGTCGCGATGGTGATCCCGCCCGTCGCGGCGATCGTCGCGAACCGCAAGGGGCCCGACGACCGCTGGTGGGACGAGCCGCCGAACCCGTCCGCGCCCTCCGGGGACAAGCAGTCCGACCGCTGGTGGGACGAGCTGGACGGCAAGAAGCACCGCCACTGACGCCTATTACGGCGTAATAGCGTCTCAGTAGACGAGGGCCTGCACGCCGTCCGCCATGATCTCGCTGACGAAGACCTGCGCGCCCGCGATCCGGGCCCCCTCGATCAGGTCCTTCTCCTCGATGTCCCGGCGCGCCGCGCACTGCGTGCACACCGTGATCGTCCCGCCGCCCGCCGTGATCCCCTCGATGAGGTCGGGCAGCGGCGCGGCGTGCGGCAGCTCGAACTCGGCCGCCCGGCCCGGCAGGCCGAACCACGAGGACTCGCCCGTCAGCCACAGCGACACCTCGACGCCGCTCGCGACGGCGACCGCCGCCACCGTGAACGCCTGCGAGCACCGCTCGGGCGCGTCCGCGCCCGCCGTCACCTTGATCACGAGCTTCTTCGCCATGGGCCCACTCTAGAAGCCGCACGGCCCGCCCCACTCCGCCGGACCGGGGACGCGTCGGACCTCACAGCGCCGCCGCGACCGTCGGCGACTAGACTCGGCCACGGTCCGTACACCCTCACTCCCCGCCCTAGGAGCGCGCTCGTGCTTGAGGCATTCTTCACCGCCCTGTTGGTCCTGGTCGCCGTTGGCGTCATCGCGTTCGCCGGCCTGTCCGTGAAGAAGCTGTACCAGGGCCAGCGCTGACCCCCTTCCTCCGCCTACAGATCGCCTGAGCCAATGATCGAGATCCCGTCCGACCTGAACCCGGACCTCGTGCCCCTCGCCTTCCTCCTCGGCAACTGGGAAGGAGCGGGCGTCGCCGAATTCCCCGGCACCGAGAAGTGCAACTTCGGCCAGGAAGTGACCTTCACGCACGACGGCCGCGACTTCCTGGAGTACGTCTCGCACAGCTGGCGGCTCGACGGCGAGGGCCGCAAGGTCGCGCCGCTGGAGACCGAGACCGGCTACTGGCGCATCGACAAGGACCGCAAGGTCGAGGTCGTGATGGTCCGCGACCAGGGCGTGGTGGAGATCTGGTACGGCGAGCTGGCCGACCAGAAGCCGCAGATCGACCTGGTCACCGACGCCATCGCGCGGACCGCCGCCGCCGGCCCGTACAGCGGGGGCAAGCGGCTCTACGGCTACGTCAACAGCGACCTCATGTGGGTGGGCGAGAAGTCCACGCCGGACGTGCCGATGCGCCCGTACATGTCGGCGCACCTGAAGAAGGTCGTCGACCCCAGCGAATGGGCGAAGGACCTGAAGGACCTGCCCGACGACGGCATCGCCTTCTTCAAGTAGGGAGCCGGGCTTCCGACGAGCCCGAGAACTCCAAAGATCACGGCCCCGCGGGGAAAGTCCGGTGAGAATCCGGCGCTGACCCGCAACGGTGGGCGGTGCCGCGTGCGAACGCGCGGCGCCGCGAGCCCGATCACCCGCGGCGGCCACAGCTCCTGACAACTCGCCGTGGACTGCGAGGGGACGCCGCCCGGCCGAGCGCCGCTCGGGGCAGCCTCTCCGTACGTACGGAAGCGGCCCGAGGCTAAGGCGACCGACTCCCCGTGGCGATCACCTCCCCGGCCGACGGCGCGCGCACCGCGCCCGGCGGCCCGCCCCCACCGCGCCGCCTGCCCCTGCTGCCGCTGGTCGCCGCGCTCGCCGTGGCGCTGCTCCTGTCGCTGGCCTGCGGGGTGGCGATGGGTTACTCCGGCCTGAGCTGGGGCGCGGTGTTCGGCTTTCTGCGGGCCGGGCTGACCGGCGGGACGATCGCGCCCGAGGACGTCTCCGCCTACACGATCGTGTGGGAACTGCGCTTCCCGCGCGCGCTGCTGGCCGCGATCGTCGGCGCCGGGCTCTCCGCCATCGGCGTCGCCGTCCAGGCCATGGTCCGCAACGCCCTCGCCGACCCGTTCGTACTGGGCATCTCCTCCGGGGCCGCGGTCGGCGCCAACGCCGTGCTGATCTTCGGCGCGCTGGGGGCGCTCGGCATCTGGGCGCTGTCGGCGGCGGCGTTCGCCGCGGCGCTCGCCGCGATGGCGCTCGTCTACGCGGCGGCCCGCACCCCGCAGGGCCTCACCCCCCTGCGCCTCGTGCTGACCGGCACCGCCATGTACTACGGCTTCTCGGCGATCAGCACCCTGATGGTCTTCAGCTCCGACCGGGCCGAGGCGGCACGCTCCGCGATGATGTGGCTGCTGGGCAGCCTGGGCGGGGCGTCCTGGGACTCCGTGCCGATCGCGGCCGGCGCCGTGCTGGCCGGGCTCGCGCACCTCGCCTGGTCCGCGCGCCGGCTGAACGCCCTCGCGATGGGCGACGAGACGGCCGCGGCGCTCGGCGTGGACGCCGGGCGGCTGCGCAAGCAGCTGTTCGTGACCGCGGCGGGCGTCACCGGGGCCGTGGTCGCCGTCAGCGGCGCCATCGGCTTCGTCGGGCTGATGGTCCCGCACATCACCCGGATGCTGGTGGGCGCCGACCACCGGCGGGTGCTGGCGGTGGCCCCGCTGCTCGGGGCCGTCCTGCTCGTATGGGTCGACATCATCTCCCGCGTGCTGCTCGCGCCCGTGGAACTCCCCATCGGCGTCATCACGGCCGTGGTGGGCGTGCCCTGCTTCGTGCTGCTGATGCGCCGCCGCGGCTACACCTTCGGAGGCGCCTGATGCGCGTGGACGTCGAGGACCTGTCGGTCGCGATAGCGGGCGCCCGCATCGTCGAGGACATCACACTGCGGGCGGAGAGCGGACAGCTCGTCGGGCTCGTCGGCCCCAACGGCAGCGGCAAGTCGACCCTGCTGCGCTGCGTCTACCGGGCGCTGCGCCCGTCCGCCGGGGCCGTCCGGCTCGACGGCGCGGACCTGCACGCCATGGACGTACGGGAGGGGGCGCGGGCGCTGGCCGCGCTGCCGCAGGAGTCGGTGAACGAGTTCGACTTCACCGCCGCCGAGGTGGTCGCCATGGGGCGGCTGCCGCACCAGAAGGCCGTCGCGCGCGCCACCGCCTCCGACGCCGCGGCCTGCGCCGAGGCGCTCGGCCGGGTCGGCGCGGACCATCTGGCCGACCGCGGCTTCCTGACCCTGTCGGGCGGCGAGAAGCAGCGGGTGCTGATCGCCCGCGCGCTGGCCCAGGAGTCGCGGGTGCTGGTCCTGGACGAGCCGACGAACCACCTGGACATCGCCCAGCAGCTGGAGGTCCTGGCGCTGGTGCGCGGCAGCGGACTGACGGTGCTGGCCGCGCTGCACGACCTGAACCTGGCGGCCGGCCACTGCGACGTGCTGTACGTCATCGCCCGCGGCCGGATCGTGGCCTCGGGCCCGCCGCACGAGGTGCTCTCCCCCGAACTGCTCGCCGAGGTCTTCGGGGTACGGGCGCACCGCGTGCCGCATCCGGAGTCCGGTGCTCCGCAGCTGCTCTTCGACCGGCTCCCCACCACGGCCATCGCCCCCACCGCCCCATGACTCTAAGGACGTCCCCCGCCATGCACGCTCGCGCAGCCACCGCCGTCGCCGCCGTCGCGGCCCTCGCCCTGGCCCTGACCGGCTGCGGCGCCGAGGTCAAGTCCGCCGGCTCCGAAGGCAAGGCCGCCAAAGGCTCCGGCCACTACCCGGTGACGGTGGAGAACTGCGGCCAGAAGGTGACGTACGACAAGGCGCCGCAGCGCGTGGTGACCAACGACGTGGGCATAGCCGAGATCATGTTCGCGCTCGGCCTCGAAGAGCACATGGCCGGGTACGTGATGCCCGACTACAAGGCCAGCCGCGAGGACGTCCCCTGGAAGGACGGCTACGACAAGGTCAAGTGGCTGTCCAAGAAGCAGATCAACAAGGAGCTGGTCCTCGACGCGAAGGCCGACATGGTCTTCGCGGGCTGGAACTACGGCTTCGGCGAAGGCGACGGCTTCACGCCCGCCGGCCTCAAGAAACTCGGCATCGGCTCGTACGTGCTGACCGAGTCCTGCCGCAACGGCTCCTCCGCCAAGTCGCGCGGCGTGATGCCGCCGCTGGAGGCCCTGTACACGGACATGGCGACGCTGGGGAAGATCTTCGACGTCGAGGACCGGGCGGCGGGGCTCGTCACGGACTTCAAGAAGCGGGTCGCCGACGCCCAGGCGAAGATCCCGAAGGACGGCCACCGCCCGTCCGTCTTCCTCTACGACTCCGGCCAGGACAAGCCGTTCACGTCGGGCGCGTACGCGGGGCCGCAGGACATCATCACCAAGGCCGGCGGCACGAACGTGATGGGGGACCTCAAGGACACCTGGGCGACGGTGAGCTGGGAGTCGGTCGTCGACCGCGACCCCGAGGTCATCCTGATCAACAACTACGGGTCGCCCAACGCCGAGGAGAAGAAGAAGTTCCTGATGTCCTACGCGCCGCTGGCGAACGTCAAGGCCGTCAAGAACCACCGCGTCTTCGTCCTCGACTACGTCGACCTGGTGGAGAGCCCCCGCAATCCGTCCGCCATCGCGGCGCTCGCCGACTACTTGAAGGAGGTCCGCGCGGGCTGAGGCTGCCTACACTGGGCGGCGTGGTGGACACCAACTGGCAGAGCGATCTCCGTAAGCGCGGATACCGGCTGACTCCGCAGCGCCAGCTCGTACTGGAGGCCGTCGACAAGCTGGAGCACGCGACGCCCGACGGCATCCTGACCGAGGTGCGGCGCACGGCCAAGGGCGTCAACATCTCCACCGTCTACCGGACGCTGGAGCTGCTGGAGGAGCTGAAACTGGTCAGCCACGCCCACCTCGGGCACGGCGCGCCCACGTACCACCTCGCGGACCGGCACCACCACATACACCTGGTCTGCCGGGACTGCACGGACGTGATCGAGGCCGACCTGTCGGTCGCGGAGCCGTTCACCGAGACGCTGCGCGAGCGGTTCGGGTTCGACACGGACATGAGGCACTTCGCGATCTTCGGACAGTGCGCGAAGTGCGCCGGGAAGGCCGCCGCCGCCGAGTCATAGGCCGCCGGGTCGTAGGCTGGGGTTTATGAAGAGCCCTTTGCTGTCGCTGCCCGGCGCCGTCCCCGGCGAGGGCCCCGACGAAGGAGTCGCCGCGCACTACGGCGACCTGTTCCGCGAGCAGCGCGCGCTCGCCGACGGCACCGGTTTCGTGGACCTCTCGCACCGCGGAGTGGTCACCGTCACCGGCGCCGAACGCCTGGCCTGGCTGCACCTGCTCCTCACCCAGCACGTCAGCGAACTCCCGGCCGGCGAGGCCACGGAGGCGCTGATCCTCTCCGCCAACGGCCATATCGAGCACGCCCTTTACCTCGTCGACGACGGGGAGACCACGTGGATCCACGTGGAGCCCGGCACCCAGGAGGCGCTGATCGCCTATCTGGAAAGCATGAAGTTCTTCTACCGCGTCGAGGTCGCCGACCGCACCGACGACTTCGCGGTGGTGCACCTCCCGGCGGGCTCGATCGCCCCGGCGCCGGACGGCGTGACGGTGCGCGAGACGCCGCACGGCCGCGACCTGTTCCTGCCGCGGGCCGGCCTGGAGGAATTCGCCGCCGGGCACGGACCGGCCGCGGGCTCCCTCGCGTACGAGGCGCTGCGCGTCGAGGCGCACCGCCCCCGGCTCGGCCTGGAGACCGACCACCGCACCATCCCGCACGAACTGGGCTGGATCGGCGGCGCGGTGCACCTCCAGAAGGGCTGCTACCGCGGCCAGGAGACGGTGGCGCGGGTGCACAACCTGGGCAAGCCGCCGCGACGGCTGGTCTTCCTGCACCTCGACGGCAGCGAGGTGAAGCTGCCCGCACACGGCGCGCCCGTACGGCTGGCGGCGGACGGCCCGGAGGGGCGTCAGCTGGGCTTCGTCACGACGTCCGCGCGCCACCACGAGCTGGGGCCGATCGCGCTCGCGCTGGTGAAGCGGAACGTGCCGCTCGATGCCGCGCTGATCGCGGACGGGACGGCGGCGGCACAGGAAGTGGTCGTGGAGCCGTAGCCCTACGGC
>NZ_JBHVHQ010000302.1:0-9045 GCF_042800135.1 Streptomyces sp. NPDC057654
GGACAGCACGGTTCTCTCCGTCAACTCCTGTCGGCACCAAGGAAAGAAGACCTTCTACATCCTCGACATCTCCCTCGGAAACACCAAGCCCACCCAGCACGCCCCCCTCCGAACCAAGCTCGCCCGCTTCGCCGAGTCCTACCTCCCGGTCGGCTCCAAGGCGATGGGCTGCGGCAAGTAGTCCGGTGTCAGCGGGCGCCCTCCGGGTTTCGGAAGGTGATCATTTTGTCCGCGTCGATGCGGGACCACGGGATGTCGCGCATCCAGCCTTCCCACGCCTCCTGCCCGTACAGCTCGGCCAAGAAGGCCGCGAGGCCCGGTTCTTCGGGGGTCTCATGCATGGCCTCAGTGTGGACCCGGCCACTGACAACGGCCCCGTCGGCCGCTCACCACCCGCTCACCGGCCGCCGTACACCACCCGCCGCTCACGGCCGCGAAGCCCGCAGCGAGTACATCAGCGGGACGCGCGGCCGGTCCGTCGGCTGGCGGTAGTAGCCGTCTCGGCGCTCCAGCGAGCCGAAGCGCTGGAAGAGCGTGATGTCGTGCTCGTGCAGGAAGTCGATGCGCAGCCCGGCCGCCGCCAGGGCGGAGACGACGTCGCCGAGCGTGTGCTGCCACTCGACGCTGCGGTTGCTGACCGTGATCGCGTCGAGGTTCGCGTACGTGCCGGGGCTCTCGTCCACCCACGGCTGCCGGCTGAAGTAGTCATAGGCGACCCGCCCCCCGGTCTCGTCGTCGAGCGCGTCCGTCATCGGGTGGAACTCGGCGAGGTAGAGGAACCCGCCGGGCGCGACGAGGGACGCCGCGGTCTCGGCCCAGCGGACGATGTCGGGCAGCCAGCACAGCGCGCCCACGCCCGTATAGACGATGTCGTACGCGGAGTCCGGCACGGCCTCGGCGGCGTCGTACACGTCGGCGGCCACGAAGGAGGCCCGGTCCGGGCCGAGGCCGAGGCTCTCGGCGATGTCGCGGGCGGCCTCGACGGCGGGTTCGGAGAAGTCCAGGCCCACGACCTGCCGGGCGCCCCGCCCGGCCCACGAGAGGGTGTCGAGCCCTATGTGGCACTGGAGGTGCAGCAGCGTGCGGCCGGTCACATCGCCCACCTCCTCGACCTCGAACCCGCGCAGGGAGTCCGGGTCGCGGCGAAAGGCGTCGAGGTCGTAGTAGTCGCTGCCGACGTGGATGGGAACGCGCTCGTCCCACATCGCGCGATTCGCCTCGCGCCAGTCGTCAGGGGCCATGGGTCTATGCATGCCGGTGAGGTTATCCACAGGCTTGGGCCCTCGCCAGCGGGTTGTCGCCGCCCCGGCGCAGAATGGGGGCATGACACAGAGCAACGGACCAGCCGCGACGCCGTCGTCCATGCCGGACTGGGAAAAGCGATTCAGAGCACCGCGCGTCGGCCTGCCGGACTGGGCGGAGGACGCCCCGGACCGCTCGCTGTTCGTGTCGAACGCGACGGGCACCTTCGAGCTGTACGCGTGGGACCGTGCCACCGGCGCCCAGCGCCAGGCGACGGACCGGCCGAACGGCACGACGGACGGGGTGCTCTCGCCCGACGGCGAGTGGATCTGGTGGTTCTCGGACACCGACGGCGACGAGTTCGGCATCTGGAAGCGCCAGCCCTTCTTCGGCTGGGAGGACGGCCGCGAGGACGAGCCGGCCGCCCCGGGGCTCGCCCCCTCCTACTCGGGCGGCCTGGCGCTCGGCCGCGACGGCACGGCGGTCGTGGGCCGCTCCACGGACGACGAGGGCTCCTCCATCCACGTGGTGCGGCCCGGCGCCGAGCCCGTGGAGATCTACCGGCACCGCGAGTCGGCCGGCGTCGGCGACCTCAGCCACGACGGCGCCCTGATCGCCGTCGAGCACACCGAGCACGGCGACGCGATGCACTCGGCGATCCGCGTCACGCGCCTGGACGGAACGGTCGTCTCCGAGCTGGACGACACGAAGAACGGCACCGAGGAGCTGGGCCTGACCGTCATGGGGTTCGCGCCCCGCGCGGGCGACACCCGGATGCTGGTCGGCCACCAGCGCCGCGGCCGCTGGGAGCCGATGATCTGGGACGCGGTGACGGGCGAGGAGACCGCCCTGGCCATCGACCTCCCCGGCGACATCGGCGCCGAGTGGTACCCGGAGCCCCAGGGCGCCCCGGCGGAGAGCGGCAAGAACGCGGGCGCCCTCCTCATCTCCCACAGCTTCCAGGCCCGCAGCGAACTGTGGCGCTACGAGCTGGCCACCGGCGAGCTCGTACGGGTCGAGATCCCCTCCGGCACGGTCTCCGGCGCCACCGCCCGCCCCGACGGCACGGTCGAGTTCCTGTGGTCCTCGGCCGCGCAGCCCCCGGTCGTACGGTCCACGAGCGGCCGCGTCGTCCTCGACCCCCCGGCCCTGCCCGACGGGCTCAGCAAGGCCCCGGACTCGGTGCCCGTCACGGACGCGTGGGTGGAGAGCCCCGGCGGCACGGTGCACGCGCTGGTGCAGCGGCCGGCGGGCGAGGGCCCGTTCCCCACCGTCTTCGAGATCCACGGCGGGCCGACCTGGCACGACAGCGACGCCTTCGCCTCGGGCCCCGCCGCCTGGGTCGACCACGGCTTCGCGGTGATCCGGGTCAACTACCGGGGCTCGACCGGCTACGGCCGGGAGTGGACGGACGCGCTCAAGCACCGCGTCGGCCTGATCGAGCTGGAGGACATCGCCGCGGTCCGCGAGTGGGCGGTCGGCTCCGGGCTCGCCGACCCCGATCGGCTGGTGCTCGCGGGCGGCTCGTGGGGCGGCTATCTGACGCTCCTCGGGCTCGGCACGCAGCCCGAGGCATGGGCGGTGGGCCTCGCGGCGGTCCCGGTCGCCGACTATGTGACGGCGTACCACGACGAGATGGAGGCCCTGAAGGCGATGGACCGCACGCTGCTGGGCGGCTCCCCCGAGGAGGTCCCGGAGCGCTACGCGGCGTCCTCCCCGCTGACCTACGTGGACGCCGTACGGGCCCCGGTCTACATCTCCGCGGGGGTCAACGACCCGCGCTGCCCCATCCGCCAGGTGGAGAACTACGTGCGGCGCCTGGAGCGGCGCGACCACCCGCACGAGGTGTACCGCTACGACGCGGGGCACGGCTCGCTGGTGGTCGAGGAGCGGATCAAGCAGCTCCGGCTGGAGATCGAGTTCGCTCAGCGCCATCTGGGCGACTCGACTCCACAGGACGACTCGGCTCGGAAGGGCGGCCCGACTCCGTAGGGCCCTTCGGCTCCGCGGGGCCGCTCGACTCCGCGGGGTCCCGCGGCCCCGCGGGACCGCCCGGCTCCCCGGGGTTCCCCGGACCGCCCGGACGCCCCGGGCCGCCCGGACCGGGCTCCTCAGGGGCGATGCCGAGCGCGAGATCCCGCTCCGCCTCGATCTCGCGCCGCAGCAGCCGGAACCACATGAAGACGACGAAGCCCGCGAAGACGAACCACTCACCGGTGTAACCGAGGTTCTGGAACGCCTTGAGGTCGAGGCCGCTGTTGGGAGGGGCGGCGGCCGGGACCGGCGTCAGGCCGGCCCCGCCCTTGTCGGTGGTGATCCAGGCGTCGTACACCCCGTACGGCACGATGTTGACCAGCGAAGCCGCGCTGATCATCCCGAGCTGGCCCTTGGGCAGACCGGTGTCGCTGTGCACGCCGCGGGTGCTGGGGCCCTCCGAGGACTGGAGCGCCCCGGTGACGGTGACCTCACCGGCCGGCGGCGCGGGGACCTTGGCCACGTCGGCCTTGGAGTCCGCGTCGCCGGGCAGCCAGCCCCGTACGACGGGCAGCGCCTTCCCGCCGTCGGTCCGCAGCGGGGTGAGGACGTAGAAGCCGGTGCGGTCGTCCAGCTCGCGGTCCGGTACGAGCAGTTGGTGTGCCGTGTCGTACCGCCCGGTGGCGCTGGCCTGCCGCCCGGAGGTCTTGGTGCTGACGGGGAGCAGGTCGGCCAGCGGCTCGGCCCGTGCGGTCTTGGCGTCGTCCGCCTGTACCTGCTGTTCGCGGTGGGTGTCGACGCGCGATTCGAAGCGGCTGAGCTGCCAGCTGCCCATGAACAGGCAGAAGGGAATGGCCAGTACGGCGAAGAGGTTGATCCCCCACCAGCGGGGAGTCAGCAGGAACCGATACACACCCCCACGGTACGGGCCCCCCGCGACGGGGCCTCTCCCGCCCCCTCGCAGCGGCGGCCGGAGCGCACCGGGGCTCGACGGGCCGGGCAACGGACTGGAGGCTCCGGGCCGGAGGATCCCGGCTGGAGGATCCCGGCTGGAGGCTTCGGGCTAGGCGTCGCCCCCGGCGAGGGCCCCCGTGCGGTATATCGTCCCCGCGCAGGCCCCCGGGATCGTCGCGCTGGCCGCTTCCGGCTCGCCGACCTCCGGGACATGGGTGAGCTGCACGCTGCCCGTCGGCTGCGGGCTGCCGGGGTCCTCGCCGGTGGGCTTGGAGCTGCCGATCCCGAGCAGCTCCGTGGAGGCGGTGGAGGCCGCCTTGGACGACGTGCCGGCGCTGGTGCTGGTGCCCGGGGAGGGCGAGCCGCCGCCACCGTCGCCGGGGGTCGGCGTGCCGCCACCGCCGGTCGTGCAGCCGCCCGAGCCACCCGCGGCGGGGATCCAGGCGAACTCGACCGCGTACGCCTGGCCGGGCTTGAGGATGACCTCGCGGGGCGCGGTGGCCGGGTCGGGCAGGCCGGACGCGGCGTCGCCCTTGGTGTGGTCGACGACGGAGATGTGCGAGCTCTGAGTGGAGCCCTGGGCGGCGGCCGAGACGACGCCCCCGCCGTCGACCGTGCAGGCGGCGTCGGAGGTGTTCACGACGCGGAAGCTGCCGTAGATGCGGCCGTCCTTGTCGGGTTGGCCGACCTTCGCGGTGCCCTGGCCGAGCTGTTCGCGGTCGCAGGTCGGCGACGTCGCCGCCATCGTGCTGGTGTTGTCCGGAGCCGGCGAGCCGGGGGTCCCCGAGGGGCTGCCGGTGTGCTCGTCGCTCTTCTTGCCGCCCGGCGTCCCGCTGTCCTTCTGCTTCTCCTCGGAGGAGCTCTCCCGGCCCGCGCCCCCGCCCGTGCCGCTGCCGCCGCCGGTGTGCTGCTCGGGGGCGGTCTCGTCGGCGCGCTGGCTGCTGGCGGTGTTGGCGGACCGGTCGTCGGCGGTGCCGCCGGTCGTTGCCGCGTGGTAGAGCGCCGGTACGGCCGTACCGCCGAGGATCACCGCGGCCGCCGCGCCGACGAGGGCCTGCCTGCGGCGCGACCGGCGGGCGGGCACGGCCCGCCGGATGTGCTCCAGCGAATCGGGGTCGGGCTCCAGATCGGAGACGGCGTCGCGCAGCAGGCTGCGCAACGCCTCCTCGTCGAGCGGATCGCCGAGCGGATCGTCTGGAGAGCCACCCGGGAACGATCCGCCGGGCGCCCCCTCAGAGGACCCGGAAGACCCGGAGGATCCGGGATCGCCGCTCCGGGGCCCTTGCGGACCCTCGGGATCCTCCGGGCCGTGGTTCTTTTCGTTCATGCGGTGGCCTCCATGGCGACGCGGAGCGCCGCGATGCCCCGCGAGCCGTACGCCTTGACCGAGCCGAGCGAGATGCCGAGGGTCTGGGCCACTTGCGCCTCGGTCATGTCGGCGAAGTAGCGGAGTACGAGTACCTCGCGCTGGCGGCGCTGTAGTCCGCGCATGGCCGTGATCAGCTGATCACGCTCCAGCAGGTCGTACGCGCCCTCCTCCGCGCTCGCCATGTCCGGCATCGGCTTCGAGAGCAGCTTGAGGCCGAGGATGCGCCGGCGCAGCGCGGAGCGGGAGAGGTTGACGACGGTTTGCCGCAGATAGGCGAGGGTCTTCTCCGGATCGCGGACCCGGTTGCGCGCGGAGTGCACGCGGATGAACGCCTCCTGCACGACGTCCTCACAGGACGCCGTGTCGTCCAGGAGCAGGGCGGCCAGACCGAGCAACGACCTGTAGTGGGCGCGATAGGTCTCGGTGAGATGGTCGACTGTGGTGCCCGCTGCCATCGCCTCGTCAGTGTCCCCGCGTTGGGGCGGTAGCTGAGCTGGGCGGGCCGCAGGCCATGGCGCGATCACCGGCATACCGCCTGACGTGCGGGAACGCGGGCGCGCCGGAGCGCTGCCGCGGCCCGGGGCGGTTGCGATGCTGATGACGTCTGCCACGCAAGTTGGACACGCTTACCCCCCTCAGGGTTGTACGCGTAAGGCACCGCATTTGACGATGAGTTAAATGCCCTAGTGCGCACCAGTTTTCCCCAATGCCCCATTTTTCGTGCCGCTCATCGGGAGCGGCCACAAAGACGCTCCCCGCCCTGCTGCCGGTTGCAGAGCGGGGAGCGTTTAGTCGAACAGTTCGCGTCGGCCCAGTTCAAGTGGCGTGTGACCACAAGTTCATCACAAGGCCTTCACAGACCCCCTCGCATTATTACGAACTGGTCAGCTCCGCCGCCACGACTTCCGCGATCTGAGCGGTATTGAGCGCCGCTCCCTTGCGCAGGTTGTCCCCGCACACGAAGAGCTCCAGCGCCCTCGGGTCGTCCATCGACCGCCGTACGCGCCCCACCCAGGTCGGGTCCGTGCCCACCGCGTCGGCCGGGGTGGGGAACTCGCCCTCGGCCGGGTTGTCGCACAGCACCACGCCCGGCGCGCTCCGCAGGATGTCGTGGGCCCGCCCGACCGTGACCTCCTTCTCGAACCGCGCGTGCACGGTCAGCGAGTGCGTGGTGATCACCGGGACCCGTACGCAGGTGGCGGTGACCGGCAGCTCCGGCAGCCCGAGGATCTTGCGGGACTCGTCGCGGACCTTCAGCTCCTCGGAGGTCCAGCCGTCCTCGCGCAGCGACCCCGCGAACGGCACCACGTTCAGCGCCATCGGGGCCGGGAACGGGCCGGTGTCGCCCACCGCGCGCCGTACGTCCCCGGGGGCGGTGCCCAGCTCCGTACCGGCCACGGCCGCGAGCTGGGAGCGGAGCGTGTCGACGCCCTCCTTGCCCGCGCCGGATACGGCCTGGTAGGAGGAGACGATCAGTTCGCTCAGCCCGAACTCGGCATGCAGCGCGCCGATCGCGACGATCATCGAGAGCGTCGTGCAGTTCGGGTTGGAGATGATGCCGCGCGGGCGGACCCGTACGCCGTGCGGATTGACCTCGGGTACGACCAGCGGCACGTCCGCGTCCATCCGGAAGGCGCCCGAGTTGTCGACCACGACCACGCCCTTGGCGGCGGCGATCGGGGCCCACCGCGCGGCGATCGCGTCCGGCACGTCGAACATCGCGACGTCGATGCCGTCGAAGACCTCTTCGCCGAGCGCGACGACCTCGGTCTCCTCGCCCCGGACGATCAGCTTCCGCCCGGCCGAGCGGGCGGACGCGACGAGCCGGATCTCGCCCCAGACGTCCGCCCGTTCGGACAGGATGCCGAGCATGACCGTGCCGACGGCGCCGGTGGCGCCGACGACGGCCAGGTTCGGCTTACGGCCCGAGGGCCCGGTGTTCATCGGCCGGTGCCTCCGTAGACCACTGCCTCGTCCGACTCGGAGTCCAGGCCGAACGCGCTGTGCACGGCCCGTACGGCCTCGTTCACATCGTCGGCGCGGGTGACGACCGAGATGCGGATCTCGGATGTCGAGATGAGCTCGATGTTCACGCCGGCGTTCGACAGCGCCTCGAAGAACGTCGCGGTGACGCCCGGGTTGGTCTTCATCCCCGCCCCGACCAGCGAGATCTTGGCGATCTGGTCGTCGTAGCGCAGCGAGTCGAAGCCGACGGACGGGCGGGTGCGCTCCAGCGCCTCGATCGCCCGGCGGCCCTCGGTCTTCGGGAGGGTGAAGGAGATGTCGGTCAGGCCGGTGGACGCCGCGGAGACGTTCTGCACCACCATGTCGATGTTGATCTGCGCGTCCGCGATAGCGCGGAAGATCGTCGCGGCCTCGCCCGGCTTGTCCGGCACCCCGACGACCGTGACCTTCGCCTCGGACGTGTCATGGGCGACACCCGAGATGATCGCCTGCTCCATCGGCTGGTCCCCTTGCGGTTCGTTGCTGACCCACGTGCCCCGCAGCCCCGAGAAGGACGACCGGACGTGGATCGGAATGTTGTAACGGCGTGCGTACTCGACACAGCGGTGCAGCAGCACCTTGGAGCCGGAGCTCGCCAGCTCCAGCATGTCCTCGAACGAGATCCAGTCGATCTTCCGGGCCTTCTTCACGACCCGCGGGTCGGCGGTGAAGACGCCGTCGACATCCGTGTAGATCTCGCAGACCTCGGCATCGAGCGCGGCGGCGAGCGCCACGGCGGTGGTGTCCGAGCCGCCGCGGCCGAGGGTGGTGATGTCCTTCTTGTCCTGGGACACCCCCTGGAACCCGGCGACGATCGCGATGTTCCCCGCGTCGACGGACTGCTGGATGCGGCCCGGCGTGACATCGATGATGCGCGCCTTGTTGTGGACCGAGTCGGTGATGACCCCGGCCTGGCTCCCGGTGAACGACTGCGCCTCGTGACCGAGGTTTTTGATCGCCATCGCCAGCAGCGCCATGGAGATCCGCTCTCCGGCGGTCAGCAGCATGTCGAACTCGCGCCCGGCCGGGATGGGCGAAACCTGCCCCGCCAGATCGATCAACTCGTCCGTCGTGTCGCCCATCGCGGAAACCACGACGACCACCTGGTGGCCGTTCTTCTTGGCTTCGACGATTCGCTTGGCGACCCGCTTGATGCCCTCGGCATCGGCTACGGAGGAGCCTCCGTACTTCTGCACGACAAGGCCCACGTGCGCTCCTCGCTCTGTGTCTCCTGGGGGTGACCCCCAGACCCCCTCAAGGGGGTGATGCGGTCGGCTCAGTCTATCGAGCAGGCGGAATCCGCCCCGCCGATATCACACTATGAGACATACCGCTCACTGGATGATCATGACCGGCGAGGCTCCCCATCGAGCCCGCTCCGCGACGAACCCTGCCCGCATCCGGCACGGGCACACGAGAACGTAACCCAGGTCACAAGTTCACATCCGGCGCGAAGAACGAACGGGCGTCCTAAGCGTGGAAGCCGGCACCTCATGAAGAGG
>NZ_JBHVHQ010000303.1:0-9029 GCF_042800135.1 Streptomyces sp. NPDC057654
GTCCGGGGCCGGCTCTTTTCTTTTACGGACCGGGGCCGGCTTCTCGCATGCGAAGAGGGGCGGCGGGGCCGGGGTTCGGTCGGTCCCGTGTGTGCGGGGCGGGGGCCGGAATTCCGCGTGGGGGCGCTTTGGGGGCGCTTCAGGGATGGTTTGGGGCTGATCGCGCTGCCGCGATCACGGGCGCATAGGGTCGCCGCATGGCCATCACCACCGCTCTCTGGTCCTTCGCCCTGGTCGTAGGGCTGCTCACGCTGACCCCCGGCCTCGACACGGCCCTCGTCCTGCGGACGGCCGCCCTGGGCGAGCGCCGACGCGCGTGGGGCGTCGTGCTGGGCATCCAGAGCGGCACGCTCCTGTGGGGCGCCCTGACGTCCCTGGGCGTCACGGCGCTGCTGGCCGCCTCCCAGGTCGCGTACCAGACGCTGCGCTGGGCAGGGGCGGTGTACCTGCTGTGGATGGGCGCGCGACTGCTCTGGCTCACCTGGCGCGGCGGCGAGAGCGGTGGCGATGACACGGCGGGGCAGGAGACGGGGGCGCTCGGCGACCCGTCCGACAGCCTGCTCGGCGGCTGGCGGCGCGGGCTGCTGACGAACGCGCTGAACCCCAAGGTCGGCGTCTTCTACGTCGCCGTCCTGCCCCAGTTCATCCCGGCGACCGCGCCGCACCTCGCGACGGGCCTGCTGCTCACGAGCGTCCATGTGGTGCTGGGCCTGCTCTGGTCCACGGTGCTCGTCGCCTTCGCGCGGGTGCTGCGCGGCTGGCTGCGGAAGCCGTCGGCGCGGCGGGTGCTGGACCGGGTGACGGGCACGGTGATCGTGGGGTTCGGGGTGAAGCTGGCGGTGGGGGACTGAGGGGACTGAGGGGGCTGAGGGGGCTCACGGGGCCGGAACGGGGGAGTCCGCTCGTACTCGCCCTCCTTCCAGTTCGAGGCGTCGGCCCGTGAAGCGGCGGGAGAGCATCCGGTCGTGGGAGACGGTGACCAGCGCGCCCCGGTAGTGGGACAGGGCCTCCTCCAGGTCTTCGACCAGGGCGGGGGAGAGATGGTTGGTGGGCTCGTCGAGGAGCAGGAGGTCGACCGGGCGGCGTAGCAGGCGGGCCAGGGAGAGCCGGCGCAGCTGGCCGACGGACAACCGCCCCACCGGCGTCAGCAGGTCGTCCGGGCGGAACAGCCCGAGCCCGAGCAACGCGTCCCGGTGCTCCTCGGGAGCGCCGGGCACGGACTCGGCGTAGGCGGCCAGCAGGGTGGCGCGCGGGTCGGTGATCTCGCCGGTGCTCTCCTGCGGGAGCCAGCCGATTCTGCGGGCGCGGGTGACGTGGCCGTGATCGGGTTCCGTGGCGCCTGCGAGGACGCGGAGCAGGGTGCTTTTCCCGGCTCCGTTGGGCCCGGTGACGAGTACCCGCTCACCGCTCTTGACCTGGAAGGATTCGACGTCGAGCCGGTCGCCGACGTGCACTTGGCGGAGCTCGGCCAAGGGGGCGTGGGGGCCGGCGGCCGCCCCTCCTGCGGGCCGCGCCGTGAAGCGCATGGGCTCCGGGGGCTGCGGAACGGGCGCTTCCGTCAGCCGTCGGAGCCGCTCCTTGGCGTTGCGTACGCGGGCGGATATCTGCTTCTCGACATTCCGCTGGTGCCGCTGCGCGGAGCGCTCGATGTCCCGGCGCGGACCGGCGGCGAGCGTGCCGGAGGCGGTGCCGGCCAGGGCGCGCTGCCGGTCGACTTCGGCGAGCCAGTCCTGGTGCTCCTGCTCCCAGCGGAGCCGGGCGGCGGCCTTTTCGCGCAGGTAGCCGGCATAGCCGTTGCCGTGCCGGGTAACGGTGCGCCGATCGGCGTCGACCTCCCAGAGAGCGGTGGCGACGCGTTCCAGGAACACGCGATCGTGCGAGACGACCAGCACGCTGCCCCGATGGCGGCGCAGCCGCTCCTCCAGCCACTCCAGCCCCGCCGCGTCGAGATGGTTGGTCGGCTCGTCCAGCAGCAGCAACTGCGGGGAGGCGGCGAGCAGACAGGCGAGCCCGAGCCGGGACAGCTCGCCCCCGGAGAGACTGCCGAGCACCCGCTCCCGGCCGATACCGCCGAGCCCGAGCCCGTGCAGCGCCGCTTCGACGCGGGCGTCGGCGGCGTATCCGTCCCGGGCTTCGAACGCTTCCATGAGGGCGCTGTACTCCTGGAGTTTGGCTTCGAGGCCGTGGGCGGTGGCGGAGCCTTCGGGACCTTCGGAACCTTCAGGATCTTCGGGGCTTTCGGCGCTTTCAGGGCTGCGCCCCAGCTCTTCCTCGGCGGCGCGCATCCGCGCTTCGAGCTGACGCAGGTCGGAAAGGGCGTGGTCGACGGCGCTCTGCACGGTGCCGTCGAGCGGGAAGCCAGGTGTCTGCGGCAGGTACCCGAGGCCGCCGGGGGCCTGTACGAGCACCTGCCCGTTGTCGGGCGCGTCGACCCCGGCGATCATGCGCAGGAGCGTCGACTTACCGGAACCGTTCTCTCCGATTACCCCGATCCGCTCACCCAGAGCGACGGACACCCCGACCCCGTCCAGCACGGCGGGCCGCCCGGGAGCGGGTGCGCGTACGACGTCGGAGAGGGCGACCTGAAAGGTCTGCGGGGCTTGAGAGGCGTGAGTGGAGCGTGAGGGATATGAGTTCTGCATGTACGGATCCACCTTCTCGGCAGTTAAGTAACCATGAGTAATGCGGGGTCACCGAGAGGGAGCCAATTCGCTGCGCGCGGGCGTGAGCGGAGGCGTGAACTGGCGCGTGAACTGATGCATGAACTGACGCATGAACTGACGCGCGGACTCACCTGCGAACGACCGCGAGGGCGGCTGCGAGAACGGCTGCACGAACGGATGTGGTCAGACGCGATCAGGTGCGATCGAAGACGGCCGGATACGACCGGATGCGACCTGTCGGATAGGTGCCGACGGATACGACCCGAGGGATACGGCTAACGGGTCTCGGGGACCTGAGGGATCTGACGGATACATGCCGGATACGGGCAGATCGAGACGTGCCAATTCGAGGGCGCGGGAGTAGTGCCGCGCCGCGAGAGGGCCGCCGAGTAATCCGATCACCACGGGCATGGCGCAAAGCCGTATGCCCACTGCCGCCCGGGAAGCGCTACGGCTCCCGAAGGCGAATCAGACGAAGAAGAAACGCATATGCATGAGGACAGGCTAGCGGTCTTTGCGGGGAGGGTCGCTCCATTTTCCGGGGGTGGGATGGGCGCGGCCGGGTGGGTGGCGGGGGTGGCTGCCGCGTGGGGCGGTATTCGGCAACGCCCCCACCCCTCCCGGTCAGCTCTCCGGCACGTCCCTCACGAACACCACGCCGTCAACAGTCGGCAAGTGGGCCGGGTTCAGTGAGGCGTAGCCATACCAGGGGGATTGGCGGGGTGGGGGGAGAGGGGCGCCCAGGGCTGAGGACAGTTCGCGGGGGTCCAGGACGCAGGAAGCTTGCGGGAGTTCGTACAACAGGCCTTCCAGGGTGTTCGGGGGCGGGGTGTCCACGCCCTGGTGGCGGATCGTGCCCAGGGCCATGGCCAAGAAGGCGTACTCCTCACCGAGTTCGGCGCTGACCAGTGCACCGGCGCTCCACCACTCCACCAGCGGTTGTTGCCACATGCGCATCGAGCTCTGTTCCCGCTGGAGATGGCTGTTTTGGGCGAAGACCAGCACCGGGGTGCGTTCCGCGAGGGCGTGGAGGTTGGCGGCCATCATCGAATCCCGCAGTGCGCAGAGTCGCGACATACGGGTGGGCGATGTGTCGGCCATCCCGTGGTGGTACCGCAGCAGGCCGGTGGCGGTACGTGCGTACAGGCGGGCCCGGTCCCAGTCCTCCCGTGAGGTCGCCGTGAGCAGGTGCGGCATTTGCGTGTCGAGCAGCGACGCCAAGTCGTCGGCGAGGAGCCGCAGCTCACCGGCTTCGGCCGACCGCCCCACCGACTGGGACGGGTCCATCATCACGGCTTCATCGGTCCATTGGCCGTCGGCCCCGAGCAGGCGGTCGAGCGTTTCCGCGGTGCAGGGGAGGAGGTCCGCGTCCACCTGGGCGGCGAGGTAGCCGTGGAGTGCGGTGAGGGCCTGCCGGGGGCTCGCGGCGCCGGTGATCTCCAGCGGGCCGTCGAAGCCGGTGAAGTGGACGCGGTCGGACGCGGGCCGGCCGTCGTTGTAGGCCCGTACCCAGCGTACGAGTTCGCGGTTGGCGGCGGACGCGCCGAAGTTGTGGCTGAAGCCGCGCCCCATGACCTCGTCGAGAGTGTCGAGGGCATCGGGGCGTGCGGTGACGTAGTCGTCCACGCGCAGACTCATCAGGCAGTCGCTCTCGATGGCGATCGTGCGGTAGCCCTCCTGCTCGATGAGCTGCTGGAAGAGCTCGTTGCGCAGTTCGAGGAGCGTGTCCTCGCCGTGGGTGGGCTCGCCCAAGGCGAGCACGCGGGGCCGCGACTGGAGCAGCCCCATGACGGAGGCGGCGTCGACGGGATGGGCAGAGGCGCCTATGTCCTTGCTGTCAGTGGCCATGAACTCAACGGTATCGTTGAACCTTCGGTGGAAACTTTTCCGACGCCGTACCGCGATATCGTCGGCTGCATGGTGCGAAACCTTCAAAACGGTGAACGGCTCAGGCCCGTTGACCTGGCACGCGAGCACGGCCTGTCCACCCAGGCGGTCAGGAATTACGAGGAGGCCGGCATCCTTCCGGCCGCCGGCCGTACGGCCAGCGGCTACCGCACCTACACCTCGCTGCACGCGCGGGCTCTGCGCGCCTTCCTCGCCTTGGTGCCAGGTCATGGCCATCAGACGGCCACGTCGATCATGCGGGCCGTGAACGAGGGCCAGGTCGACACGGCATTCCGTCTCATCGACGAGAGCCACGCCCAACTCCTCGACGACCGGCGGACCCTGCAAGCAGTGGAGAACGCCCTTCGCGACCTGGAGCCCGGGAGCGCGGAGCGCGAGTCCGCCCCGGCAAGCAGGCCCGGCGGTAGTACGTCCGGCAGTACGTCAGACGGCACGTTCGGCGGCACGTTCATCGGGCCGTTGGCGGAGAAGCTCGGGATACGGCCCGCGACGCTGCGCAAATGGGAGCGCGCCGGGCTGGTGCGTCCGCGCCGCGACCCGTTGACCGGGTACCGCGTCTACGACGAGGCCGACGTACGGGACGTACGGCTCGCCCACCAACTGCGGCGCGGCGGCTACCTACTGGAGCAGATCGCCCCGCTGATCGACCAGGTACGGGCGGCCGGTGGGCTGGAGCCGCTGGAGGGCGCGCTGCGCGACTGGCACGGCCGGTTGTCCGCCCGTAGCCGCGCGATGCTGTCCGGGGCCGCCGAACTGGATTCGTACCTCCGCGACTCCCCGGACCAGCCCAGCTCCACCTAGCGCGCCGAGGCGAGCCCGCGCAGCGCACGGGCCGACGGCGACCCCGGGTCGGCGGTGATCAGGACGACCTCCTGGTCGTCCTCGGGGACGAGGAGCACGTCGCAGTTCAGCCGGAGCCTGCCCAGAGTCGGATGGTCGATGGTCTTGACGCGGTGGCCGGGGGCGTGGACCGGGCGGGTCTCCCACAGTTCGCGGAACTCATCGCTGCCGGCGTGCAGGTCCCGCAGTAGCGCGGCGAGCGACGGATCGTCCGGATAGCGATCGGCGGCCCGCCGCAGCCGGGCCACCACCACACTCCCGAACTCCTCCGTGCTGGAACTCTCGTACAGCTTCCCCTCGTCACCCAGGAACCGGCGGCGCGCCAGATTCACCGTCCCCCGCCTTTCCCGCCTCTCCCGCCCGAGGCCGCCGCCCGTCAGAGCCTCGGCGAGCGGGTTCCAGGCGACGACGCCGTACGCCGCGTCGGTGACGATCGCGCCGGTCTCCGGCAGCCGCCGCAGCATGTGGGCCACGTGCGGGCGGACGTTCCGTACGGCGCCGGAGGCGGGCGGCGGCGTGCTCGTTCCGGCGAGGCGGAACAGGTGGCTGCGCTCGGCGGCCGTCAGGCGCAGCGCCTGGGCCAGCGCGTCCAGGATGCGCGGCGACGGGCGCGGGCCGCGCGCCTGTTCAAGCCGTACGTAGTAGTCGACGGACATATGGGCCAGCTCCGCCACCTCCTCGCGGCGCAGGCCAGGGGTCCGGCGCGGGGTGCCGGCGGGCAGACCGAGCTCGTACGGGCGCAGGGCGGCGCGGCGTTCTCGTAGGAAGTGGGCCAGTTCTCGGCGTGCCATGGGCTTCTCCCTCCCAGGCCGTTCGCCGGGTCGTCCGTCAGCTTGTCCACCAGGTCGTCCGTCAGATCGGCTGTCTTCCAGGTACGAGCCTGGTACAGGTCATCCCTGGCAGGGGGGCCGCCACCCGCGGATCCTGGCTGTCATGAACGATCGCACAGCACTTGTCACCGGTGCCAACAAGGGAATCGGCAAGCAGATCGCGCGCCTGCTCGCCGCGGAGGGGTTCGCCGTGTACGTGGGGTCCCGCGACGCCGAGCGCGGGCGGCGGGCCGTGGAGGAGATCGGCGATGCCGCGCGGCTGCTCGTCCTCGATGTGACGGACCCGGACGGCGTGGCGGCGGCAGCCCAGCGTGTGGAGCGGCTGGACGTCCTGGTCAACAACGCGGGTATCTCGCCCTCGGCCGGGCTCCCGACGGAATCGGTCGCGGATGAGTTCCGGCGTACGTACGAGACCAATGTCTTCGGTGTCGTCACGGTCACCAACGCGTTTCTTCCCGCCCTGCGCCGCTCCCCGCGCCCCCGGATCGTCAACGTCTCCAGCGGGACGGGGTCGCTGACCTGGAGTACGGGCCCGAACCCCCAGTTCGCGCACGGCAGCGGCGGCGCGGCGGCGTACCGGTCGTCGAAGACCGCCCTCAACGCGCTCACCGTCCTGTACGGGCAGACGCTGGCCGAGGAGGGTTTCAAGGTCAACGCACTCGCTCCGGGCCTGCGGGCCACCGACCTCAACGCGCGGGCCGCGGCGGGCGGGGACCCGGCGGAGGCCGCGCGGGGGGCCGTACGGCTGGCGCTCCTGCCGGAGGACGGGCCGACGGGCGGGTTCTTCTCTTGGGACGGGGAGACGCCGGTGCCGTGGTGACGAGGGTGTTGGCTGCATAAAACGGATGCTGGGTGGGGCGTGGGTACGTAATATGCGCTGGGCGCATGTAGCTATTACGCGATGTGCGATGTGCGATGTGCGATGCGTGTTGCTGCGTGTTGCTGCGGTGATTGCTGATGGGGGTGGGCTCGATGCTGGCGGAGACGGTCGTCAGGGCTTGGGTAGCGGGCTGGGCGGTATCGCGGGGGACGCCGCCTCCGGTGCGTAAGCCCTGGGGCTACTACATCGAGGTCGCCGGCAACCCGCTGGAAGTGGGGCGGCACGTCCTGCCCGTAGCCGATGAGTCGCTGGTCCGTAGCGCCACCGCCGCGGTGAGCACGCCGTGGACCTGGATGAAGATGCCGGCTGAACCCGAGGACATCGAGCCCTGGCTGCCGCCGGGCTGGGTGTTGGTCCAGGACGAGTCCACCCATGTGATGGCGACCGACTTCGCGGCCACGAACCCGGTCGTGCCCGAGGGGTACACGGCGGTCGCGGAGAGCCGCGAGTCCGTCGTCCACGTGCGGGTCTTGGACGGGGCGGGGGAACTGGCGGCCAAGGGGCAGGTCGCGGTGGTGGGGGAGGCCGCGGTCGTGGACCAGGTGATGACCGAGGAAGCCCATCAGCGGCGCGGGCTGGGGCAGTTCGTGATGCGCACGCTCGCCGACCGCGCGGTGGGTGAGGGGGCCGGGTTCGGGGTTCTCGCCGCGACCGATGCGGGGCGTGCGCTGTACGAGACGCTGGGGTGGAAGAAGGCCTCGACTTTGACGGAGTGCATATATCGGCCTTGAGCTTGAGGTTGAGGGGGAGCGGGCCGCCGCACCCCCGTGATGGCGGCCCGGCCCCCGGCTCAGCGCAGCCGGGTTGCGGCGTACGCCTCGATGGCGGCTTGCTGGTACGAGGCCAGGCCCGGCGCGATCGACTCGTACGCCGCGCGCCAGTGCTCGTTCTCCACGCAGGTACGCCCGATCGCGCGGTACTCCTCGGCGGTGGCCGCCCGGCTCCGGGCCAGCGTCCGGTACTGGGCGTCGATCTCGGCCTGCACCGCGTCGGCGTCGGCGGGCAGCCCGCCGGCCAGCAACTCGGCCAGCCGGACCATCTGCGCCGTGCGCTCGCGCTCGTCGGCCTCGATCTCGGCCTCGCTCAACGTCGCGGTGCGCTGCTCGACGGCCCCGACCAGTTCCGGGAAACCGTGCAGGACCTTCATGCACTGGGCGGGCCGGAGGCCCTCGAACAGGTTCTCCGGCCGGCTGATGCTGATCATGTCTGTGCCGTCCTTCCTGGACTGCTCCAGTTCGGTGATCGTGCGGGCGACGGTGCCGGCCAGGGCGTCCAACCGGTCGCGCTCGACGAGCAGCCGACGGTGGTGGCACCGCAGGGCCTCCAGCTCGTCGACCTGCGCGGCCAGGATCCGGCTGATCTCGGGCAGGCCCAGGCCGAGCTCCCGCAGTACGAGAACCTGCTGTAGCCGCAGCAGTTGGCGCTCCTCGTAGTAACGGTGACCATTGGCCCCGACCCAGGCCGGCGGCAGCAGGCCGATGCCGTCGTAGTGCCGCAGTGCCCGTGCCGTCACCCCCGACATCCGGGCGACCTCCGCGATCGACCAGGCCATCGCCGCCTCCCCCACGCATTCCTCCACCGGGCCGGAACCTCCGACCCTGCTCAGGACGGTAAAGCCTTCCGCTACGACAGCTTCAACCCCAACTTTTGTGTTTGCACGGCTGGTTGGCGGCGGCCGAGTGGGGCGGTATTGGGGGTGGGTGGGCGCGGGCTCGTCTCGGACCCTGCGGGCCCACAGCGCGGGGGCGGTTGGGTGGGGCGGTATTCGGCTCGGCCGGGTGCGGCTTTCGTCTCGGACCCTCCGGGTCCAGAGCGCCAGCAGCGGGAGGGAGGGGGTGGGCTGCTGCCGGTGCACTGCCTGCCGGTTGGTGTGCGGCTGGGGTTCAGACTGGCTCCGCTGCGCTGCGC
>NZ_JBHVHQ010000304.1:0-9024 GCF_042800135.1 Streptomyces sp. NPDC057654
GCGGTGGACGCGGAGACCACCGCCGCACCCGCCGCCGCCGGGTGGACCGTGGACGGCCAGCTCGTCCGCCGCGCCGACGGTTCCCTCCTGCCCAACGCCCTCCAACCCGCCCGCCCCCTCACGGAGCTGATCGTGCCGGAGAACCCCACGCGTGACGGCGGCCTGCCGCCGTCCGGTCCGGATGCCCTGATCGCCGAATTCCTGCGCAGCAGCCGGGAGATGGTCGCGGCGCAGCGCGATGTGCTGCTGCGTTATCTGGGGGGAGGTGGTGAGGGCGCCGTGCCCACACCGTCGCCGCCACCCGTCCTGATGGCCGCTCAGGTACCGGCTCAGGTACCGGCTTCGGATACGGCAGCCGTAGCGTACGAGCCGTCCGCCGATGTTCCGCTCGCAGCCGCGCAGCCCGCCGCCGGCCACGGCACCGTTCTCGAATCGGTGCTGTCGGTCGTGGCGGAGCGGACCGGCTATCCGGTCGACATGATCGAACCGGAGCTGGACCTGGAGGCGGACCTCAGCGTCGACTCCATCAAGAGGACGGAGATCGCCGGGGAGCTGGCGACGCGCCTCGGTCTGCCCCTGGGAGACGGCGCGGATCTCGATGAGGTCGGCTCGGCTCGTACGGCGGCGGCGATCGCGGCCCTGCTCGTAGCCAGGCTGGGCGGGGAGACATCGGAGACCGAGCAGCACACCGCCGAGCCGAGCACCGCTCAGACGCCGGCGGAAGCTTCCGTGATCGCGCCGCAGCGCCTGGAGTTCGTGGAGACCGATCTCCCGCCGGTCACCGGCGCCCTCCCGCCCGGCGCCGCCGTGACGCTGCTGGGCGGCGGCCCGCTCGCCCAGCTCCTGGCCGAGCGGCTGCGGGCCGCCGGCGCACACCCCGAGACGGTGCCCGGCGACCGGCTGCCGGAAGGGCACAGCGGCGGCGAGGCAGTCGTGTACGTGCACGCCTTCGAGGCCCCCGAGACTTCGCTTCCCGACGCGTTTCCGCTGTTCAAGGCGGTACTGGCGGACGGTGGGCCGCGGCGGCTGCTCGCCGTCGAGCGTCGGGGGCAGGGGGCGGTGCGCGGCCTGCGGGGCTTCTTCCGCAGTCTCGCCCGCGAGTACGAGGACATCGCCGTGACGCTCGTGGAGGTAGGCGCGGACGACAGTTTGGAGGCGGTGGCCGAGGTGCTCCTCACCGAGCTGGCCGCGACGGAGAGGGAGCCGGTCGTCCTGGCCGACGGAGGCCGTGGGCGGCGCGCGTTGCGCCCCACGCCCACCGGCCTCGGCACGCTCGCCGCCACCGGTGCGGGCCCTGCGGGCGACGGCGTCGCGGAGGCTGCCGCCGCCGGGATCGACCGCGACTCGGTGGTGCTGCTGGCCGGGGGCGCGCGTGGAATCACGGCGCGCTTCGCCCGCGTGCTCGCGGCGGCGACCCGGTGCCGGATCGAGCTGCTCGGCCGTACCCCCGCGCCCGCCGCGACCGAGGACCCGAGGACGGCGGGGGCCGTCGGCCGGGAGGGGCTGCGGTCGGCGCTCATCGCCGCCGGGGAGAGCTCGCCCGCCGGGATCGAACGCTCGGCGTCGGCCGTCCTCGCCGCGCGCGAGGTCCGCGCCACCCTCGCCGACCTGCGGGAACTCGGCAGCCCGGTCCGTTACCGCGCGGTCGACGTGCGCGACGAGGAGGCCGTACGCGCCGCGGTGAAGGACATCCACGCCGAGCACGGCAGGCTCGACGGGATCGTGTACGCGGCGGGGGTCATCGAGGACCGGCTGCTCGCCGGGAAGTCGGCCGAGTCCTTCCGGCGGGTGTTCGCCACGAAGGTGGACGGCGCGCGCGTACTCCTCGACGCGGCCGGCGCCCTGGCCGACGGCCCGCGGTTCGCCGTGCTCTTCGGCAGCATCGCCGCCGCCCTCGGCAACCGCGGCCAGTGCGACTACGCCGCCGCCAACGACGCGCTCGAAGAACTGGGCCGCCGCTGGTCGACCCCCGACCGCCGGGGCCTGACGGTGCACTGGGGCCCCTGGGCGGCGACGGAGAGCGGCGCGGGCGGCATGGTGACGCCCGAGCTCATGCGCTCGTACGCCGCCCGCGGCATCAAGCTCATCGACCCCGAGGAGGGCCCGCTCAGCCTGCTGCGCGAGCTGGCGTGGGGCGAACCCACCGCGCACTCGGTGCTCTACACGGCGTCGGGATGGTGAGCGGCGGAACCGGGGCCCGCGCGGAGACCCGTACGACACCGGTGGCGATCGTCGGTATGGCCGCCCTCTTTCCGGGCGCCAGGGACCTCGGCGCGTACTGGCGGAACATCGCGGGCGGCGTGGACTCGATCACCGATGTGCCGGCCGGGCGCTGGGACGAGGAGTTCTACGCGCCGGAGGGGCCGAGTCGGGCGGATCGGGTCTACTGCCGGCGCGGAGGGTTCGTGGATGAGGGGATCGCGTACGACCTCACGCGGTTCGGCGTCATGCCGACGTCGGTCGCGGGGACGGAGCCTGATCAGCTGATCGCGCTGGACGTCGCCGATCGGGCCGTGGAGGACGCGGGCGGGCACGGTCTGCTGCCCGCCGACCGGCAGCGGGCCGGGGTCGTACTCGGCCGGGGCGGCTACCTCACGCCGGGGCTGGCCCGGCTCGACCAGCGGGTGCGGACGGCGCATCAAATCACGCGCACACTCAGTGAGTTGCTGCCCGAGATCGAACTCGACGATGAGCAGCTGGAGCGGATCCGATCCGCCTTCACCGAGCCACTCGGTCCCGAGCAGTCCGAGTCCGCCATCGGGCTCGTCCCCAACCTCGCCGCGTCCCGCATCGCCAACCGCCTGGACCTGCGCGGCCCCGCCTACACCGTGGACGCCGCATGCGCCTCCTCGCTCGTGGCGGTGGATCACGCGGTGCGCGAACTCGACTCGGGACGGTGCGATGTCATGCTCGCGGGCGGCGTGCACCACTGCCACGACATCACGCTGTGGAGCGTCTTCAGTCAGCTCGGCGCGCTGTCGCGCAGCCAGCGCATCCGCCCCCTGCACCGCGCGGCGGACGGCGTGCTGATCGGCGAGGGCACGGGCGTCGTGGTCCTCAAGCGGCTCGCCGACGCGGAGCACGACGGCGATCGCGTCTATGCCGTGGTGTCCGGCACGGGCGTGGCCGGGGACGGACGTTCGGCGAGTCTGTTCAACCCGGACTCCGGCGGTCAGGTGCGCGCGGTGCGCCAGGCGTGGGACGCGGCGGGGCTCGACCCGAGGGCCGCGGACTCGGTGGGGCTGCTGGAGGCGCACGGCACCGCCACTCCGGCGGGCGACGGGGCCGAGCTCGCCACGCTGGCCGAGGTCTTCGGCCCGTCCGGTCCGTCCGGGTCGGCCGGTGTCATCGGCTCGGTGAAGTCCATGATCGGCCACACCATGCCGGCCGCCGGCATCGCCGGTCTGATCAAGGCGGCCCTGGCGCTGCACCACGGCGTACTGCCCCCCACTCTCCACTGCGACGACCCCCACCCGGCCCTCGCCCACACCCGCTTCACCCCACTCGACCACGCCCGACCTTGGACGGCCCCCGCGAGCGGCGCACCGCGCCGAGCGGGCGTCAACGCCTTCGGTTTCGGCGGCATCAACGCTCATGTCGTGCTGGAGGAGGCCAGGAACAGGGATCATGCGACTCGCGCCTCCGTGGTCGAGCCGGAGCGGGTGTTGCGGATCGCGGCGGCCTCCCCGGAGGAACTGGCAGCGGTGCTCGCCCAGGACGACTCGGCCGTGCTCGCCGCCGGGCTGGACGAGCGGGTCCGCGTCGGTGCGCCGTGCCGACTCGGCGTCGTCGATCCCACCCCGCGTCGGCTCGCTCTGGCGCGGAGGGCCGTGGCGAAGGGCCGGCCCTGGCGGGGGCGCAGTGATGTGTGGTTCAGCCCTCGTCCGCTGCTCGGCGCGGCCGGCGGGCTTACGGCGTTCGTCTTTCCCGGCCTGGAGGCCGAGTTCGAGCCGCGCGTCGACGAGCTGGTGGAGCGGTTCGGTCTCGACTGGAAGCCCGGCGGGGCGAAGGTCGGGGACGTCGGGCGGCACGGTGCGGCCGTGTTCCAGCTGGGCCGGGTCCTGGACGCCGCACTGCGGCGCCTCGGCGTGGTGCCCGACGCCGTCGCCGGGCACAGCGTCGGCGAGTGGACCGCCATGGCCTGCGGCGGCATGCACGCGGCGGACGAAGTCGACGCGTTTCTGGCGGACTTCGACCCCGACGCGCTGCGCGTGCCCGGCGCCGCCTTCGCCGTGCTCGGCCTGCCCGCGGACCGGGTACGCGCCGAACTGGACGGCCGCGACGACGTCGTGCTCTCGCACGACAACTCCCCGAACCAGTCGATGATCTGCGGCCCGCACGACGCGGTCACCGCCCTCGTGCTGCGTCTGCGCAAGCGGGACGGCGTGATCGGTCAAGTGCTGCCGTTCCGCTCCGGGTTCCACACGCCGATGCTCGCGCCGTATCTCGCGCCGATCCGCGCCGCCGCCGAGGCGTACACGCTGCGCCCGCAGTCCACCTCGGTCTGGTCGGCGACGACCGCCGCTCCTTACCCACACGACCCGGATGACGTAAGGAAGTTGTTCGTCCGTCATCTTCTGGAACCCGTACGGTTCCGGCTGCTGATCTCCGCCATGCACGAGGCGGGCTTCCGCGCCTTCGTCCAGCTCGGCGCCGGTCAGCTCGGGTCACTGATCGACGACACGCTGGCCGGCCGGGACCGGCTCGTCGTCTCCGCGCACGCGGGGACGCGGGACAGCCTGGCGCAGCTCCGCAGGGTGGTCACCGCGCTGTGGACGGACGGCGCGGAGCCCGACGTGTCCCCGCTGCTCGCTCCGTACGGGCCGGTCGCCGCCGCCTCCACGGCGGCCCCGACCGCACGCCCCGCCCACCCCGGCTTCCGCCTGAATCTCGGTGGTGCGCTGGTGTCCCTGCCGCCTGAGGCCCGAGGAATCCTCACCAGGGCCCCGGCCGCGCCCGCTGGCAGCGGCCCGCTGGCCCGCCTCGAACGGCTCGGGGCCGAGCTCCCGATAGCCGCCGAGTTCTCCGCGCTGCTGGCCGACACCGCCGCTACCACTGCCGACCTCATAGCCGCCGTCCGGCACGGAGGCGCGCGCCCGATGTGCACGGAGCCGCCTCGGCCCCGGTCGCCCTCGCGCCGCGTGGCCGACGAGCCCCGGCCCGTAAAAGAAGCACAGGCGGCACGAGCGTCCGGGCGTGCCCTGCGCATCGATGTCGAGCAGATGCCCTACCTGCTCGATCACTGCTTCTTCCGGCAGCGGCCGGGGTGGCCCGATGCCGTGGACCGGTGGCCGGTGGTGCCGGCGACCACGGTGGTGCGGCATCTCATGGACATCGCCGAGGGCGCGGCGGAGTCGGGGGCGCGTGCGGAGACCGTGGCGGTGGCCGTGCATCAGGTGCGGCTGCTCAAGTGGATCGAGGCGATTCCGGCTGTTGACGTGCCGGTGATGTGCCGTCACATCAGCCCGGAGCGAGTCGAGGTGGAGCTGACTGGCTTCTCTCGTGCCGTCGTCGAGCTGTCCGGCGGGGGCTATCCGCCGCCGCCCGCCCCATGGCCCGTCGATCCGGCCGACGCCGAGCGCGTGCCGGACATGCGGGCCGAGCAGCTCTACGGCGAGCGGTGGATGTTCCACGGCCCGCGCTTCCAAGGCGTCACCGAGCTGACCGCGATCGGCGACCGGCACGTACGCGGGCTGCTCACCGCGCCGGAAGCGCCCGGTGCGCTGCTCGACAACGTCGGGCAGCTGCTCGGGTACTGGATCATGGCGACGCTCGCCGAACGCACCACCGTGTTCCCGGTCGGCATGGACCACATCCGCTTCTACGGGCCACAGCCCCGTCCCGGTACGCGCCTCATGTGCACGATCCGCATCACGGAAGTCACCGACAGCACGCTCACCGCCGATATGCAGCTCAGTCAAGAAGGGCGTGTCTGGGCCGAGTTGACGGGTTGGGCGGACCGGCGGTTCGACACCGATCCCGGGATTCGCGCGGTGGACCGGTACCCGGGCGAGAACACGCTGTCCACGCTGCGGCCGGAGGGCTGGGCCCAGGTCTTCGAGCGTTGGCCGGACCTCGCCACCCGTGAACTGATCATGCGCAACATGCTCGGCAGCGCCGAACGCTCCCACTATGAGCAGCTCTCCCCCGTCCGCCGGCGGCACTGGCTGCTCGGACGAATCGCGGCCAAGGACGCGGTGCGCGACCTGCTCTGGCGGGAGGGGGCACACGAGACCAACCCCGAACGGACCGCCCCGCCCGAGATCTACCCGGCCGAGATCGCCGTGGGCAATGACGAGTCCGGGCGGCCCTTCGTGCACGGCGTGCACGGGCGGGCGGTCGACGGCATCTCCGTCTCCCTCGCGCACTGCGCGGGGACCGGGGTCGCCATCGCCCGTCGCGGCCCATGCGGCATCGACGTCGAAGAGGTCACGGAACGTCCACGGGCGACCGTCGAAGCAGCCTGTGGTGAAGAGGAGTTGAGATTTCTCGACCAGCTGGCAACGACGGATGGACAAGACAGCGCGGCCCTGTGGTTCACGCGGTTCTGGGCTGCCAAAGAGGCCGTCGCCAAGGTGCGCGGCACCGGGTTGCGCGGTCGGCCGGCCGACTTCCGGGTGGTGGCGGCGGACAGCGACCGGCTGCGCGTGGTGGCCGGGGGCGTTCCGTACATCGTACGGGTGCGGGGAACCGCCAATCCGCCGACCGCCGATCCGTCGGCTACCAATCCGCCGGGCCTGCCCGCCCGGAGTTACGTGGTCGCGTGGACGGCCCCCGACGACCAGCCGGCCGACGAGCCGACAGAGGAGACAGGAGAGCGGGATGACCACCACTGACGTTACGGGGCTCACCACGGCGGGAGCGGGAACAGGGGCGGGCGTTCCCGGCTCCGACCCCGCGTCCGTACTGGCCGACATCAGCGGCATGCTGCGCGAGCTGCTTGCGGAGTACGGGCTCGACGACGCCGAGATCGCGCGCGAGACCACCTTCCACGACGATCTGGAACTGGAGAGCGTCGACCTGGTGGGGCTCTCCGGCGCGCTGCGCGAGCACTACGGGGACCGGGTCAACTTCGCCGCGTTCATCGCCGATCTCGAACTCGACGAGATCATCGCACTGACGATCGGTCAACTCGTGGACTACGTAGTGGAGTCACTACGCTCCTCCGACTCTTCCGGACAGGACTGACCCCCATGGCCAAGATCCGTACCGGTGGGATCACCACGCACGTCCAGCGCCTCGACGCCGCCGTGCCGCCATCCGGCGGGCGGGGCGGGGCTCCGCTGGTGGTGTTCGTCCACGGCCTCCTCACCGACAGCCTGGCCAGCTACTACTTCACCCTCGGCCCGGCCTTCGCCGCCGAGGGGATCGATGTGGTCATGTACGACCTGCGCGGGCACGGCCGCAGTGACCGCCCGCGCACCGGCTACCGCCTGGAGTGCTTCGTCGACGACCTGGTCGCGCTGCTCGACGCGCTCGGCGAGCGGCGGCCGGCGCATCTGGTGGGCAATTCGTTCGGCGGCACGGTCGCGGCGGCGACCGCCGCGTGGCATCCGGAGCGGGTGGCGACCGTGACCATGATCGAGTCGGAGCCGCCGGTGGCGGAGTGGAACCGGCACATGGCCGACGGGCTCGCCGACGCGAAGGACCGGCTCGCCCGCGAGGAGGTCATCGGCTGGATCCGCGCCGAACACGGCGCGCACACGGCGCGGCTCTCCCGCTCCGCCGGCCGCATCCTCCAGGCCACGACGCTGGCCGAGGACGTACCGGCGGGCCGGGTCATCGACGACGACCTACGGGCGATCGGCTGCCCCCTCCTCGCCATCTTCGGCGACGAGTCCGGGCTGTCCGGTCAAGTACCGTTCCTGAACGCCAAACTGACGGACTGCCGGACCGTCGTCCTGCCGGACCAAGGCCACTCCGTACTGGTGGAACGCACCGCCGAGACCCGCGAGATCCTGCTCTCCTGGGTGCGGGAGCACACGCTGTCCGGGGCGGCGACACCGTGACCCGCTTCCTGCTCGTCGTCCCCCCGCTGGTCGGGCACATCAACCCGCTGCTCGGCGTCGCGGAGGCGCTCCGCTCGCGCGGGCACCGGGTGGCCTGGGCGGGCCACGCCGACCAGCTCCGGGACCTCGCGGGGGCCGATGCCACGGTGTTCGGCTGCGCACTGCCCGGCGGCGATCTGAACAGGCCGCCGAAGCTGGCGGGACCCGCGGCGTTCCGGTTCCTGTGGGAGGAGTTCCTCCTTCCGCTGGCCGAGCTGATGGCGCCCGGCGTCGAGTCGGCGATCGAGGCGTTCGCGCCGGACGTGGTCGTCACCGACCAGCACGCCGTCGCGGGTGCGCTGGTCGCCGAGCGCCACGGCATCCCGTACGTCACCTCGGCCACCACCTCCGCCGAACTCGTCGACCCGCTGGCGGGCATGCCGAAGGTGGCCGCCTGGCTGAACGGCCTGCTGGGCGGGTTGCGGGAGCGCCTCGGCGACCCGGCGCAGCACACCGACCCCCGGTTCTCGCCGCACGGGGTCATCGCCTTCACCGGCCGGGCGCTCGTCGGCGATGCCCGGCTACCTTCCGGGCCTGTTCACTTGGTGGGCCCGGCCATCACCGCCAGACCCGCCTCCGCGTCCCGCCCCGACTTCCCCTGGTCGGAACTCGACCCGAGCCGCCGCGCGGTGCTCGTCACCCTCGGCACGGCCAACGCGGACGCGGGCGGCCGGTTCCTGGCGGAGGCGGTGGCCGCGCTGGACGCCGCGCGCGACCGGGTGCAGGGCATCGTCGCCGACCCCGGTCGCATGCTCGCCGGGGCCGCCGTGCCGCCCGACGTGCTCGTACGTCCGTACGTGCCCCAACTCGACCTGCTCCCCCGCCTCAGTGCCGTCGTCTGTCACAGCGGCCACAACACGGTGTGCGAGTCGCTGTGGCACGGGGTTCCGCTGGTCCTCGCGCCGATCCGTGACGATCAGCCGATCGTGGCGGGGCAGGTGGTGGCGGCGGGTGCAGGGGTGCGGGTGCGCTTCAG
>NZ_JBHVHQ010000305.1:0-9002 GCF_042800135.1 Streptomyces sp. NPDC057654
GAGCCGGACCGCCGCCGGTCGGACCGCTGCCGGTCGGACCCGCACCCGCCGGCCTGGAGCCCATCGGGCCGGCCCCCGCCACACCGGAGTCGGCCACCGAGCCGAAGCCGACACGGCCCGAGCCCCCGACCCCGGAGCCGAGCTCTGACCCGTCAGCGGAGTCCGAGCCGACTGAACCGGCCACCGGGCCGAGCCCGCCCCCGGAACCGAGCCCGACCCCCGCCGGAGCCAGGCCGCCCCCCGACGCCCAGTCGCCTCCCCCCAACACCCGGCCATACCCGCCCGTCATCGATGCCTGCCCTGTGTCAGTGCCAGCTCCACCAGCCGGGCCGCCGTCTCCGACGGGCTCGGCATGGCGGCCATTTCTTCCGCCGTCTCGCGCGCGGCGGTGCGCAGGCCGTCGTCTTCCAGGAGGCGCTGGATCAGTTCCTTGTCCGGGCCGGCGGAGCCGTCGGCGCCGGGGATGAGGCCGCAGCCGCGGGTGCGTACGGCGGCGGCGTTGGCCGGGCGGTCGGCGCCCTCGCCGAGGACGATCTGCGGGAGGCCGGAGTCGAGGGCGGTGAGGGTGGTGCCCGCGCCGCCGTGGTGGATGACGGCGTCGCTGCCGGCGAGGAGCGCGCCGAGCGGTATCCAGTCCACGGGGCGTACGTTCTCGGGGAGCGGGCCGAGCGCGCCGAGGTCGGCGCCGCCGAGGGCGAGGACGAACTCGGCGTCGGTGGCGCGGGCCGCGTCGATCACCCACTGGAGGGGCGAGACGCCGTCGACGACGGGGCGCACCGTGCCGAGGGTGACGGCGATCCGCGGGCGTTCGCGGTTCTCGAAGAGCCAGTGCGGGAGGGAACTGCCGCCGTTGTAGGGGACGTAGCGCATCGGGCGCGTCCGGGGTTCGGCGGCGACGCTCATGCTGGGCGGGGTGACGTCCAGCCAGGCGGCGATGGGGTCGGGGCCGTCGAGGCCGTGCCGGGCGTAGCCGTCGGCGAGGGCGTTGTTCATCATGCCGACGTGGCGTCCGGTGTGGCCGAAGCCGACGGCGTGCAGGACGGAGGGGACGCCGAGCCGGGCGGCGACGAGCTGGCCGACGACGCCGTTGGGGGTATGCACGACGAGGTCGGGGCGCCACTGGCGGGCGACGTCGACCATGGTGTCGGCCATTTCGTCGCTGAAGAAGGAGAAGCCCTTCCCCTTGGGCGGTTCGCCCTGCTCGCCGGGGGCCGGCGGTTTGCGGTCGCGACGCTTCTCCATGTCCGCGTAGAGGGCATCGGGGTCGATGCCCGGCGCGCAGTCGACGACCGGGAGGCCGGCGTGCGCGGCGTGTCCGGCGGCCTTTCCACAGGTGCCCACGACGACGTCGTGGCCCGCGGCCCGGAACGCCTGGGCGAGCGGAACCATGGGATAGAGGAGCCCGAAGAAGGGCGGTCCGGCGAACAGGACACGCATCGACAACCTGCTTTCCTCCCCGACGCACCGTCATATGGCCTGCTGGGACGGGGGAATGCCGTCCCGGGGCGCATATCGGCGCGCATGGGGTGAGTGTGGCCGAGGTCACACGGAGAACGTGGCGACCTTTACTTAGGTAAGCCTAAGCTAATCACGTGCCCAGCAGCTCAACAACATCCCCCGGCTGGATACGCAGGCTCGGCGCCGCGTGCCGCCACCACCCTCGACTTCTTCTCGCAGTAGCACTGAGTTCCGTTCTGGGAACGGGACTTGAGGCCATCGGCCCACTCCTCGCCCGGCTCGGCGTCAACGACGCCGTCGCCGGGAACACCGGCCGCATCGGCTGGCTGGCGGCGGCGCTCACCGCGCTCGCCCTCGTCCAGTTCGGCGCGGAGTTCACCCGCCGGTACGCCGCCGGCAAGCTCGCCCTGGGCGTCCAGCACCAGCTGCGCACCGAGGTCTTCTCCTCCGTGCAGCGGCTCGACGGGGTCAAACAGGACGCGCTGCGCACCGGCCAGGTCGTCTCCCGGGCCAACAGCGACCTCCAGCAAGTGCAGATGATGCTCGGCATGCTGCCCATTCCGCTGGGCACCAGCGCGCTCTTCCTCGTCGCGGTCGGCGCGATGCTCTGGCTCTCCCCGCTGCTCACCCTCGTCGCGCTGACCGTCGTCCCCGCCACCGCCTGGGTCGCCGCCCGCAGCCGCGCCCGGCTCGTACCGGCGACGCGCGCCGCGCAGGCGGGCGCGGCCGAGATCGCCGAGCACGTCGAGGAGGCCGTCACCGGCGTCCGGGTCGTCAAGGGCTTCGGCCAGGAGGAGCGCGAGACCGACCGGCTCGCGCGCGCGGCCCGCGCCCTGTTCGGCCGCCGGGTGCGCGTCTCGCGCATCCAGGCCACCGCGACCGCCACCATGTCCGCGCTCCCCGCGCTCGGCCAGGTCGGGGTGCTCGCGCTCGGCGGCTGGCTGGCCCTGCGCGGCAGCATCGACCTCGGCACCTTCCTCGCCTTCGCCGCCTACCTCGCGCTGCTCGCCGGGCCCGCCCGCCTCTTCGCGAGCTTCCTCGTCACCGCGCAGCAGGCCCGCGCCGCCGCCGAGCGGGTCTACGAACTCGTCGACGCCCAGCCCGAGATCACCGAGGCGCCCGACGCCCGCGAGGTCCCGGCCGGGCCGGTGGGCGTCGAGCTGCGGGACGTACGGTTCGGGTACGCGCCCAGCGACCCGGTCCTGGACGGGGTCTCCCTCGCGGTTCGGCCCGGCGAGACGCTCGCGCTGGTCGGCCCGTCCGGCTCCGGCAAGTCCACCGTCTCCCTGCTCCTGGCCCGCTTCTACGACCCGCAGCACGGCTCCGTGCGCGTCGGCCCGCCCGACGCGAACGCCGACGCCCGCGAACTCACCCTGGCCTCCCTGCGCTCCACCATCGGCCTGGTCTTCGAGGAGCCGTTCCTCTTCTCCTGCTCGATCCGCGACAACATCGCCTACGGCCGCCCGGACGCCACCGACGAGCAGGTACGGGCCGCCGCCGAGGCCGCCGAGGCGCACGGCTTCATCTCCCGGCTGCCCGACGGCTACGCCACCGAGGTCGGCGAGCGCGGCCTGACCCTCTCCGGCGGCCAGCGCCAGCGCGTCGTGCTGGCCCGCGCGCTCCTCGCCGACCCGCGGGTCCTCGTCCTGGACGACGCCACCTCCGCCGTCGACGCCGTCACCGAGGCCGCCATCCAGGCGACGCTGCGGGCCGTCACCACCGACCGTACGACCCTGCTGATCGCACACCGCCGCTCCACGCTCGCCCTCGCCGACCGCATCGCCGTACTCGACGGCGGTCGCGTCGTGGACACCGGCACCGAGGCCGAGCTGACGGAGCGCTGCACGCTCTTCCGCGAACTCCTGGCGGGCCCCGGCGACTCCATCGACACGCCCATCGGCCCCGTCGCCGACCGCCCGGCGTCCGACGGCGTCACGCCGGAGCTGTGGCCCGAGCCGGACAGCGGCGATACCCCCGCGCCAAAGGACGAGCCCGCCGACGATCCGCGCCTCGACGAGACCGAACTCCGCTCCCCCGAGCCGAAGTTCCGCTTCGGGCGCCTGCTGCGGCCGGTGCGCGCGGCCCTGCTCCTCGGCCTCGCCCTGGTCGCCGCCGACTCCCTGGCCACCATCGCGCTGCCCCTGCTCGTACGGCACGGCCTGGACGCGGGCGTGGACGCCGGAGACGGCAGGGTGCTGGCGACCACCGCCCTCTTCGCGCTCCTCGTCGTCGCGGGCGGCTGGGTCGCGCTGAGCCTCCAGGCGCGCGTCACCCGGCGCGCCGGGGAGCGGGTGCTGTACGGGCTGCGCATCCGCACGTTCGCCCAACTCCAGCGGCTGGGACTGGACTTCTACGAGCGTGAGCGCGGCGGCCAGATCATGACGCGGATGGTCAACGACATCGACGCGCTGTCCGCGTTCCTCCAGACCAACCTGCTCACCGCCGTCGCGGCGCTCGCCACACTGTGCGCCGCCGTCGTCGCGATGCTCGTCGTGGACGTATCGCTCGCACTCACCGCGCTCGCCCTGCTGCCGCTGGTCGCCATCGCCACGGCCGTCTTCTGGCGGCTCTCCTCGGCCGCGTACACCGACGCCCGGCGGCGCATCGGCGAGGTCAACTCCAGCCTCCAGGAGAACGTCACCGGGCTGCGCGTCTCCCAGTCGCAGAACCGCGAGGGGCACACCGCCGAGGCGTTCGGCAAGCTCTCCGAGAGCTACCGCACCGCCCGGCTCAAGGCGCAGCGCTACGCCGCCGTCTACTTCCCGTGCATCAACCTCACCGCCGAACTCTCCAAGGCGCTGGTGCTGTTGGTGGGCGCGGGCTGGGTCGCGGACGGCTCGCTGAGCCCCGGCGTGCTCGTGGCCTTCATGCTCTATCTGGGCATGTTCTTCGCCCCCGTGCAGCAGCTGTCTCTCGCCTTCGACAGCTACCAGCAGGCGTCCGTCGGGCTGCGCCGCACCGTGGAGCTGCTGCGCGTACCGGCCTCCGTGCCGTCCGCCGAGGACCCCGCGCCCGTACCGGACCGGCTGCGCGGCGAGATCGAGCTGTGCGACGTCACCCACCGCTACCCGGGCGCGGACCGGCCCTCGCTGGAGGGCGTCAGCCTGCGCGTACGGCCCGGCGAGACGGTCGCGCTGGTCGGCGCGACGGGCGCGGGGAAGTCCACCGTCGTCAAGCTCCTCGCCCGCTTCTACGACGCGAGCGAGGGCCGGGTCCTGGTCGACGGCGCGGACATCAGGGCGTACGAGCCGTCCGCGTACCGCCGGCTGCTGGGCGTCGTGCCGCAGGAGGCCCACCTGTTCACCGGCGACATCGCCGCCAACGTCCGCTACGGGCGTCCGGAGGCGAGCGACGGCGAGGTGGAGGCCGCGGTGCGGGCGGTGGGCGCGCTGCCCGCCGTGGCCGCCCAGCCCTACGGATTCCGGCAGCCCGTCGGCGAGCGCGGCGCGAGCCTGTCCGCCGGACAGCGGCAGCTGATCGCGCTGGCCCGCGCCGAGCTGGTCGCCCCCGGCCTGCTGCTCCTGGACGAGGCGACGGCCGCGCTCGACCCGGCCACCGAGCAGACCGTGCTCGACGCCGGGGACCGGCTCGCCACCGGCCGTACGACCGTCGTGGTCGCGCACCGGCTCGCCACGGCCGCCCGCGCCGACCGGATCGTCGTCCTCGACGACGGCAAGGTCGCCGAACAGGGCACGCACGACGCGCTGTTGGCCGCCGAGGGCCCGTACGCCCGGCTGTGGCAGCACCAGACGGCGGCCGCCGAGACCACCGACGAATCCGCTCAACACCCCGAGAACGCCGAAACCGCGTCCGCCCCCGTCACCCAAGGATGACCCCCTCATGAAGGCACTAGTCCTCTCCGGAGGCACCGGCAGCAGGCTGCGCCCCATCACGCACACCGCGGCCAAGCAGCTCGTCCCCGTCGCCAACAAGCCCGTGCTCTTCTACGGCATCGAGTCGCTCGTCGCCGCCGGGATCACCGAGATCGGCATCGTCGTCGGCGAGACGGAGGCCGAGATCCGGGCGGCGGTCGGCGACGGCTCCCGCTTCGGGGCGCGCGTCAGCTACCTGCCGCAGGCGAGCCCGCTGGGCCTGGCGCACGCCGTGCTCATCGCCCGCGAATGGCTCGGCGACGACGACTTCGTGATGTACCTCGGCGACAACTTCGTCGTGGGCGGCATCACCGAGCTGGTCGAGGAGTTCCGCGAGGCCCGGCCCGACGCCCGCATTCTCCTCACCAAGGTCGACAACCCCAGCGCCTTCGGCGTCGCCGAACTCGACCCGGACGGCGCGGTGGTACGGCTGGAGGAGAAGCCCGGCGCGCCGCGCAGCGACCTCGCGCTGGTCGGCGTCTACCTCTTCACCCCGGCCGTGCACGAGGCCGTACGGTCCATCAAGCCGTCCGCGCGGGGGGAGTTGGAGATCACCGACGCCATCCAGTGGCTCATCGAGGACGGCCGTACGGTGCGCTCCACCGTCATCAGCGGCTACTGGAAGGACACCGGCAACGTCACCGACATGCTGGAGGTCAACCGGACCGTTCTCGAAGCCATGCCGCCCGCCGTGCTCGGCACGGTCGACGCCGACAGCGAACTCGTCGGCCGGGTACGGGTCGAGGCGGGCGCCAGCGTCGTGCGCTCCCGGATCGTGGGGCCCGCGGTCATCGGCGCGGACAGCGTCGTCCGCGACTCCTACATCGGCCCCTCCACCTCGGTCGCCGACGGCTGCCTGATCAGCGACAGCGAGGTGGAGTTCTCCATCGTGCTCGACGGCTCCCGCATCGAGGGCGTCGGCCGGATCGAGGGCTCCCTCATCGGCCGTACGGTCCGGGTGACGGGCGCCGCCCGCGCGCCGCGCGCCCACCGCCTCGTCCTCGGCGACCACAGCCAGGTCCAGATCACCTCCTGACGCCGCGCAGACCCGACCGCCTGACCGCTCATCACCTCCTGGACACCCATGAGAATCCTCGTCACCGGCGGGGCCGGCTTCATCGGCTCCCACTTCGTCCGCACCCTGCTCGGCCCGGAGGGGCCCGGCGGAGCGCTCGCCGTCACCGCCCTGGACTCCCTCACCTACGCCGGAAACCTCGCCAACCTCCGTATCGTGCAAGGAGATTCGCGCTTCACCTTCAGCCAGGGCGACATCCGCGACGCAGGGCTCGTCGACTCGCTCCTCGCCCGCCATGACATGGTCGTGCACTTCGCCGCCGAGTCCCATGTGGACCGGTCCATCGCGGGCGGGCAGGAGTTCGCGTCGACGAACGTGCTGGGCACTCAGGTGCTGCTGGAGTCGGCGGTGCGGCACCGCATCGCGCGCTTCGTGCACGTCTCCACCGACGAGGTGTACGGCTCGATCTCCGCCGGGTCCTGGTCCGAGGACCAGCCACTGGCACCCAACTCCCCCTATTCCGCGTCGAAGGCGGGCTCCGACCTGCTCGCGCTCGCCCACCACCGCACGCACGGGCTCGACGTTTCCGTGACGCGCTGCTCCAACAACTACGGGCCGTACCAGCACACCGAGAAGGTCATCCCGCTGTTCACGACCCGCCTCCTGGACGGCGGCAGCGTCCCGCTCTACGGCGACGGCGCGAACGTCCGCGACTGGCTGCACGTCGACGACCACTGCCGCGCGCTACGGCTCGTACTCGACGCGGGACGGCCCGGCGAGGTCTACAACATCGGCGGCGGCACGGAACTGAGCAACACTCAGCTCACCGAGCGGCTGCTGACCGCCTGCGGGGCCGACTGGGAGCGGGTCGAGCGGGTCGCCGACCGCAAGGGCCACGACCGGCGCTACTCCGTGGACTGGTCGAAGATCCGCACCGAGCTGGGCTACCGGCCGCGCCACTCCTTCGAAGACGGACTCGCCGAGACCGTCGACTGGTACCGCGCCAACCGGTCCTGGTGGGAGCCCGCCAAGGACGCCTCGGATGCCCCGAACGCCCCGGTCGCCCCGGTCGCCCCGCGAGCTGCCGCGCGGCCTGCCGGAGCGGGCGGTGAGAGCCGGTGACCCGCTGGCTGATCACCGGCGCCGGCGGGATGCTCGGCCGCGACCTGTGCCGGCTGCTGGCCGCCGAGGGCGCCTCGGCGCTCCCGCTGACCCGCCGCGACCTCGACCTCACCGACGAGCGGGCTGTCGGCTGCGCCCTGCACCGCGCCCGCCCGTCCGTCGTCGTCAACTGCGCGGCCTGGACGGACGTGGACGCGGCCGAGTCCGACGAGGAGCGGGCGCTGCGCGTCAACGGCGAGGCCGTGCGGGTCCTCGCCCGCGCCTGCGCGGCCACCGGCGCCCGGCTGCTGCATGTCTCCACCGACTACGTCTTCCCCGGCGACGCGGGCCCGCCCTACGGCGAGGACGCCGAGCCCGGCCCGCGCACCGCGTACGGGCGGACCAAACTGGCCGGCGAGCGCGCGGTCCTCGCGGAGCTGCCGCGCGCGGGCACGGTCGTACGCACCGCCTGGCTGTACGGGCCGTACGGCCGCAACTTCGTGCGCACCATGGCCGAGCGGGCCGCGGGCGACGGGCCGGTCAGCGTCGTCGACGACCAGTACGGCCAGCCCACCGCCACCAGGGACGTCGCGTGCCGCCTGCTCGATCTGGGCCGCGGCCCGCTGCGGCCCGGCGTCTTCCACGCCACCGCCGCCGGCCACACCACCTGGTACGGACTGGCCCGCGAGGTCTTCCGGCTGGCCGGCGCCGACCCCGACCGGGTGCGGCCCACCGACAGCGGTTCCCTGGGCCGGCCCGCGCCGCGCCCCGCGTGGAGCGTGCTGGGCCACGACCGGTGGACGGCCGCCGGGCTGCCGCGGCCCCGGCACTGGCGCGACGCGCTGCACGCCGAATTCGCCGCCGTCGCCGCCGGGACGGCGGGCATCGACGGAACCGAGAGAAACCGAGGAGGGGCCTCATGCGCCCGATGACCATCGAGGGCGCGTGGACGCGCGAACCGCACGTCCACCACGACGACCGGGGCAGCTTCCACGAGTGGTTCCGCGCCCCGGAGTTCACCGCCGCCGCGGGCCGCGCCCCGGTGCTCGCGCAGGCCAACTGCTCGCGGTCGCGGCGCGGCACGCTGCGCGGCGTGCACTTCGCGGACGTGCCGCCCGGCCAGGCCAAGTACGTCACCTGTGTGCGGGGCGCGATCCTGGACGTCGTGGTCGACCTGCGGGTCGGCTCGCCCACGTACCGCGCGTGGGAGGCGGTGCTGCTGGACGACGAGTCGCACCGCGCCGTCTACCTCTCCGAGGGGCTCGGCCACGCCTTCATGGCGCTCACCGACGACGCGACCGCGATCTATCTCTGCTCCACCGGCTACGCGCCGCAGCGCGAGCACGGCGTGCACCCGCTCGATCCGGAGCTCGGCATCGAGTGGCCGCGGGGCGTGGAGCCGCTGCTGTCGGAGAAGGACGCCGCCGCGCCGACGCTGGCGCGGGCGGAGCGGGAGGGGCTGCTGCCGTCGTACGAGGAGTGCCGCCGCTACCGGGCGGGCTCGGATGCGCGTACGGGCGCGGAGAGCGGCGCGGCGTGACCGCGACCCTCGCTGC
>NZ_JBHVHQ010000306.1:0-8998 GCF_042800135.1 Streptomyces sp. NPDC057654
CGTCGGGAGGCACGAGTCTGAGTAATCCGCTCATCCCGCACCGCCCGCTGCCATGGCCATGGCGGGGGCCTCCTCGGCCGTGAAACCGCCGGAGGAGCCGAGGAGTTCGTGGTAGATGTCGCGGAAGGCGGTGATCGTCTGGCGGAGCGTGAACTGTTCGATCACCCGCAGCCTGGCTGCCTGGCCCATCTTGGTGCGCTCCTCCCGGTCGCCCAGCAGCCGCAGCGCGGCGCGGGCCATCCGCTCCGGGTCCCGCGGCGGCACGACGAGTCCGCTGTCGCCGACGGCCTCGCGTACGCCCCCGACGTCCGTCGAGACGGTGGCGCGGCCACAGGACATGGCTTCGATGAGGGTGAAGGGGAAGCCTTCGCTGATGCTGGAGAGCATGACGACGTTCCCGGCGGCGTAGGCGTCCCGGATGTCCTCGACCCGTCCCTCGAAGGTGACCGCGTCGGCCGCGCCGAGTTCCGCGGCGAGCGCTTCGCAGCCCTTGCGGTAGCCCTCCGCGCCGCGCGGGGTGCCGCCGAAGATCCGCAGCCGGGCGGCCGGAATCTCGGTGCGGACGATCGCGAAGGCGCGGATGAGGGTCTCCAGGTCCTTGATGGGGTCGACGCGGCCGGCCCAGCTGAGCGTCGGCTCCTCGGGTTCGGGTCCGGCGAAGGGGAAGGCGGCGGGGTCCACGCCGTTGTAGACGGTGCGGATGCGGTCGGGCGAGGTGCCGCCGTGCTCCTCCCAGCGCCGGTTGTAGCGGTTGCCGGGCGTGACGAGCGCGGCGCACCGGTAGCTCTCCTGGGCGAGCAGCCGGAAGAAGCCGAGCATCAGCGCCCGTACGGGCCAGCGGTAGGGCTCCTTGCGGAAGCCCAGATAACGTTCGCGCAGATATATGCCGTGCTCGGTGAGGAGGAACGGCGTGCCGTGCCGGTGGTGGGCGAGCAGCCCGGGCAGGGCCGCGAGCCCGCCGCTGACCGCGTGCGCGACCCCGCCGGGCGCGGGGCGCGCGGCGAGCGGGCGCAGCGCGTGTTCGAGCAGGTCGGTCGCGGTCAGCGCGTCGTGCAGGGTGGGCCGGGCGGCGGCGGTGGGCAGCCGGGGGTCGGTCCACAGTCGGGCGAGGGTGCGGGTGGCGGCCTCCGAGCGCAGCGCCGCGGAGAGCGTGCCGCGCTCGGCGTAGTCGGCCAGCCGGTAGAGCTCGTCGGAGAAGTGGTACTCCTGGTCGGGGTCGAGGAGTGCGCAGAGGAACTTCTCGTAGCCGTCCAGGAATTGGCGCATGGCGCGGCGGCGCGGGGCGGCGCCGTCGGGCGCCGTCCCCCACAGCGGCAGGCATTCGCACCCCTCGACGTTGGCCGGGAGCTGCCAGGCGAATTTCTCCTGGCCGGTCCCGGTCACCGCGATGATCTTGAAATCGACGTCCGGCATACCCTGGACGAGCTGGTCGCACCAGACGCTCACGCCGCCGTGGCTGTGCGGATAGGTGCCCTCGGTGAGCAGCGTCACCGAGACGGTGCCGAACCCCGGTCCGGCGGGCGGTTCGTGCATGGAAGTCGCTTCTCCCCGATCGGTACTTCCCTGGAGACGGTGCGGAACGGCGGTCCTCCTACCGCCGGTTGGTGTCTCCGGGTCCGTAGCTCACCGGGTGGCTCACTCCGGCCGGGACCGGAAGGCCGGCGGCCGGGCGCTGTACGTGCGCGGCGGGGCCGGCGTGCGCCGCGGGGTGCGGGGTGAGCGCGGCGGGCAGGTCGAGGGCGATGTCGCTCTGCCCGGCCGCGGGCGCGGCCCAGCCGGAGCGCTGCCCCGCGTACGCGCCGCCGAAGGGCGTCTGCGACGTGCCGTTCTTCTGCACGGTGCCGTCGGGGGCGGTCACCGGCGCCTTGACGCCGGCGGGCGCGCTGACGGTGACGGCCGAGCCGATCCGGTAGGCGGTGACCTGTCCGGCGGCGACGGCCCGCTGCCAGTCGGCCCGCTCGCGCAGCTCCGTGCCGGCCTCGCTCATCCGCGGGTTGACCAGCGGGGTGTTGTCGGCGAACAGGGCCTTGTACTCGCCGAGGATCTTCTCCAGCGCCTGGTAGCCGATGCGCTCCTCGGAGAGGTTGGACTGGTGCATGAAGTGCGGGCGCGGGTCGTTGCCCAGCACGTGGCCGAGCGCGATACGGGCTTCGAGCGGCACGATGTACGAGGTGTAGCCGGTCTCGATGTCCAGCGGCTCGGGCAGGCAGGTGGTGGTCGTGGAGTTCTCGCAGGTGCCGCTGCCGCCGTCGGACTTCTTGCCGTAGATCCAGTTGTACTCGTCGACCTCTTCGGCGGCCTTGCCCGCGTTGTAGAAGACGTTCATGGGGTAGCGGGGCACGGTGAGCGCGGGGCCGACCTTGCGCTGGCCCTTCTCGCGGGAGGTGTCGCTGCCGAGCCAGGTGGCGCCGGTCGTGGTGAGCGAGGGCGCGAGCTCGGGGTTGTCGTCGGGCTGCTGGGGCGTGGTGGACAGGCCGGAGTGCTCGCCGGTGACCAGCTCGTCCGGCTCCACGGTCAGCCCTTCCTTGCGGGCCCAGTCGAGGTTGTCCTGGATCTGCGAGACGATCTCGGAGCGCGGGGTCCACAGCGGCTTGCCGGCGGCGTCCGTCTTGCACTTCCAGGGCACCACGCTGAGGTCCTGCACGCAGCCGAGCCAGGCGTGGGTCAGGGTGTGGTTGATCCAGCGGTACGAGCCCTGGTCGGCCACGAACTTCTCGGCGAGCGGGTCCTTGCCGCCGTGATCCGCCTTGTACTCGATGCTGCCGCCGCCGTTGTAGGCGAAGTCGATCTTGATGCCGTGCTCCTGCGACCACTCCTTCGCGTGCTCCGCGTCGTCGGTGGTCATGCGGATGGGGGCGGTGTCGGGCTCGGTGCCGCCGGGGCAGTCGACGTCGCCCGGCGTGCAGTTGAGCTCGCTGTCCCACCGGTCGTCGGCGGCGAAGAGGTCGTCGACGTGGATGGAGAAGTAGTTGTGGGAGGCGCCCAGGTGGATGCCCTGGGTCAGCCACTCCACGACGCCGCGCGACACGAGCCGCTGCTGGCTCTGGTACTCGTTGTAGACGAAGGTCACCACGAGTTCGCTGCGCCCGTCGTGCGTGTACTGGCCGATCAGGGAGCCGCGGGCGGTGCTGCCGGGAATGGCGGTGTCGAGAAGGGTGGTGAAGGTCGCGCCGTCCTGCTGCTTGGCGAGCGGTACGGCCGCATAGCCGTAACTCTCGTCGACGGAGGTGTCGTTGTCCTCAAAAGGAACGTTTCCACTGAGGTATTTGAAAGGTCCGGCCGCGCCGGCCGCGGTCACCTGCGCGGTGTGCCCGTCCAGCGGGCCGAGGTATCCGGAGTCCTGCGCGAGGTTGAGGCCGACGGCGGGGCGGGCGTAGGTGTAGGCGTCCACCTGCCGTATGCCGAAACGCTTCTCGTACGCGGCCAGCGCGGCCATTTCCTTCGAGTCGGCGCCGAAGGGGTTGTCGTTCGGCAGTACCACGCCCTGGTACTTGGCGCGCGGCCGCCCGTCGACGGTGTCGCTGAGGAACGCCTCGTCGATGCGGGCGCGCCCGCTGTCGGCGAGCTTGACGGTGGTGAACGGCGTGCCGGCGCCGGTCAGTTCGGCGCGTATCGCCGCGGTGGCGGGCTCGCCGTCGTCGACGACCAGGAGCCGTAAGTCGACTCTGGGCGTGTCGTCCGCGGCGCTCGCCCCGGACGCCGGAAGCGCCATCGCGAGCAGTGCGGCAGCGGCGCATGCCGATGCCAGTCGGGCCAGTTGCCCCATGGTGTTCTCCCCCCGGGACGGACCGCACGCGGCGCCGTCCGGTAAAGGCGCGTGCGCAGCACGAAGAGCGGAGCCCGCACGCGAAACCGATGTCTTCCTTCGAGTGCGGTGTGACCCCAACGGCGGCCGGAGCTCCCCACCCCGGCTCAGCACGCCCCTCCTGCGCCCCTGCACGGGCCCCACGCCCACGCCTCAACCGCACAGCCATATATTGCGGCAAACCGGAGTGCCGCGAGTCGCACACCGCTCAGGAAGCGGCCATCGCGCGTCGTCGGCTGTCCTGAATGCATGCTGCAAGAATCGCGGCGGTCACCTCGGCGCGATGGCGGCGTGTGTCGGTGGCACATGTGGTGACCTGGACCGGTATTGGCCTAGTCCAGCCGATCGACTGGTCCGCTCCGATGTTCGGGAGGCGTACGCCCCGAGGACACGGCGGCCCGGAAATCGGCCGAATGATGGCCCTCCCAAATGTCAGGTACATATAGGAACGGGCGGCTCCGCCCCACCCGTACCACGGGCCGGGCCGGCGGAACCGCCCGCTCCTGCTGTCCGAAGGACCCTGCTCCCCGGGGCTCAGGCCCCGGCGGACTCCAGCACGAACACCGGAATCTCACGGTCCGTCTTGCGCTGGTACTCGGCGTACTCCGGGTACGCCTCGACCGCGCGCCGCCACCACAGCGCCTTCTCCTCGCCGGTGACCTCGCGCGCCGTGTAGTCCTTGCGCTCGGCCCCGTCCTGGAGCTCGACGCGCGGGTCGGCCGCCACGTTGAAGTACCAGACCGGGTGCTTGGGCGCGCCGCCCACCGAGGCGACCACGGCGTAGGCGCCCTCGTGCTCCACCCGCATCAGCGGCGTCTTGCGGATCTTGCCGGACTTCGCGCCCCGGGTCGTGAGGATGATGACGGGCAACCCGAATATCGTGTTCCCCTCGCGGCCGTCGGTCCGCTCGAACAGCTCCACCTGCTCGCGCACCTGGCTCGACGGACTGGGCTCGTACTCTCCCTCTAGCGGCATGGCGTCCTTCCCCTCATAGAAGAGCGATCGTCGTAGAAGAGCGATCGGCGGCGTCGTGCCCGGCCGGTCCTGGCCCGCGCCACTCATGATCATTGCCTATCACCCGGTCCCCCGCGACGGACGACCGGCCCTATCCGCGCACCGGCTCCGCGGCGGCCTCGACCCCCTGGAACCACGTGGGCCCGTCCCCCATGGCCTGCTTGATCCGCGTCGTGGCGAACTCCTCCATGGCGGGCAGCGCGTCCAGCGAGAACCACCCCACCTCCAGGGATTCGTCGTCGTTGACCTTCGCCTCCCCGCCGACGACGCGGCACCGGAAGCAGATGTCCATGAACTGGCAGACGTCCCCGTTGGGGTACGTCACCCGGTCCAGCGCCTCGACCAGCAGCACCCGCTCCGGCACGACGTGCACGGCGGTCTCCTCGTACACCTCGCGCACGGCCGTCGCCGCGGGCTGCTCACCCGGCTCGGGGATGCCGCCGATGATCGACCAGCGGCCGTTGTCGGCCCGGCGGCCGAGCAGCACCCGGCCCTGCTCGTCGAAGACGATCGCGCTGACGCCGGGCATCCACAGCAGTTGGTGGCCCGCGGTCGCGCGGAGTTCTCGGATGAAGTCGGGAGTCGCCATACCCCGAGCGTAATGGCCGTGCCGATCATGCCGCCGGGACGACGCGGCGGGCCCGGGGCCCGGACCGCGCCGAAGCGCTCCGGGTTGGGCGGGACTCGGACATCGTTCGAACGCGGCCCGGAACCGGCGCGGCCAGGCCAGGACCCGGCGGGGCGGAGCAGGGCGGTAGCGCGGCGGCAGGGACTACGGCTGGATGCGGACCGTACGGCCCGGCGGGAGGTGCAGCAGGTCGCGGATCACCTGCACGGCGGCCTCGGCGTCGTCCACGGTGACCGTGAACGAGCGGCCGTCGCCGAGCCGGACCACGATCCCCTCGCCCCGCCGCACCACGACGGCGGTGCCGATCTCGGGGCGCCAGCGGTAGCCCCAGCCGCCCCACTGGCGCGGCGTGACCGTGGGCGCGAAGTCCGCGTCGACGACATGGGAGAGCAGGATGCGGCGGCGGGGCAGCCCGATGTGGCCGCAGCGCACTTCCAGGGCCTCCTTGTCGACCCGCACCGCCACGTGCACGAAGGCCAGCGTCCCGTAGAGCATCAGCAGCCCGGCCGCGAGGCAGCCGACCACGGACATCACCAGCGGCGCGAGCCCCGAGGTCCACGCGGAGTCGACGGCCAGCTGCACGCCCAGGGCCACGCAGGCCGCGCCCGCCGCGGCCAGCAGCCACTGCACTCTGTTCGTGGCGCGCCCGGTCCAGACATCGGGGATGTGCGGGGTCACGCCCGGCTTCTCGTCCTCGGTGTGGTCCTTCATGGGAGGCAGCCTACCCATATTCGGGCATGCCAGCAGGGGGCCGAACGTCCCGCACCGTCCGTACCCATGTTCCCCCTGGTCCATTCCTCCAGGTGGGCCCCTGCTGTCAGGCCGGGCTGACCACCGCCAGAAGACGACCCTCCGGATAGGTGAGCGAGGCCGGCTCCAGGGCCGCCTCCCGGCCGCCGAGGAGGACGGTGAGACCGCCGGTGGCGTCGGCCTCGGGGGCGGGGAGCTCGCCGGTCCGGCGCAGCGCCTGGGCGGCGACGGCGTCGGCCGAGCCGTAGAGCGCGGGCGGCGGCGCGGCGGGCCGCCGCACGGCTTCGAGGATGCGCTCCGCGACCAGCTCGTAATGGGTGCACCCCAGGACGACGGCCCTTACCTCGTGGGGCGTACGGGCGGCGGCCACGGCCACCGCGGCGTCGAGCGCGTCCGGGTCGGCGTGCTGCACGGCGTCGGCGAGGCCGGGGCAGGCCACCTCGGTGACGTCGACCCCGTCGGCGAAGTCGCGGATCAGGCCGCGCTGGTAGGGGCTGCCGGTGGTGGCCGGGGTGGCCCAGATGGCGACCGGCCCGCCGCCGGCCGCCGCGGGCTTGATCGCCGGGACGGTCCCGATCACGGGGATCTCCGGCTCCAGCTCGGCGCGGATCGCGTCCAGGGCGTGCACGGAGGCGGTGTTGCAGGCGACGATCAGGGCGTCGGGGCGGTGCGCGGCGGCGGCCCGTACGCAGCCGAGGGAGAGTTCGGTGACCTCCTCGGCGCTCCGGGGGCCCCAGGGCAGCGTGTCGGGCGCGGAGGAGAGCACCAGATCGGCGTCGGGTCGCAGCCGGCGCACGGCGGCCGCCGCGGCGAGCAGCCCGTTACCAGAGTCCATAAGCGCGATCTTCACTCGATCACCTTACCGGGGCGGTCTCTCCGGGGGCGCGCAGGGGCGGACGCCCCGCGCCGCACGCCTCTCGACACGTCCTCCCCGCGTTCGTGCCGGGGCCTCCCTCCGCCCGGCCGCCCGGTGCGGCAGACTGCGGCGGGTGAACGCGTTGACCTGGATCGCCGTCGTCTCCCTGGCCGCCTGGGGGTGGCTACTGCTGGGACAGGGCTTCTTCTGGCGTACGGACGTCAGGCTGCCGGACCGCGCGCCGCCCGCCGAGTGGCCCTCCGTCGCGGTGGTGGTGCCGGCCCGCGACGAGGCCGAGGTCCTGCCGCTGAGCCTGCCCACGCTGCTCGCCCAGGAGTACCCGGGCCGCGCGGAGGTCTTCCTGATCGACGACGGCAGCTCGGACGGCACCGGGGAACTGGCGCGGTCGCTCGCGGCCGACCGGGGCGGGCTGCCCCTGACCGTCGATGCGCCGGGCGAGCCGGAGCCCGGCTGGACCGGGAAGCTGTGGGCGGTGCGGCACGGGATGGCGCTGGCCCGCGCCCGTACGGACGCTGCGTACGTGCTGCTCACGGACGCCGACATCGCGCACGGCCCGGACAGCCTGCGCGAGCTGGTGGCCGCGGCGCGGTCGAACGGGCTGGACATGGTGTCGCAGATGGCCCGGCTGCGGGTGGAGACCGCCTGGGAGCGGCTGATCGTCCCGGCCTTCGTGTACCTCTTCGGGCAGCTGTTCCCGTTCCGCTGGGTCAACCGGCCCGGCGGGCGGACGGCGGCGGCAGCGGGCGGCTGCGTGCTGCTGAGTGCGGAGGCGGCCGAGCGGGCGCGTATCCCGGAGGCCATCCGGCAGGCGGTGATCGACGATGTGACGCTGGCGCGGGCGGTCAAGGGGACCGGCGGGCGGATCTGGCTGGGGCTGGCGGACCGGGTGGAGAGCGTCCGGCCGTACACGGGCCTGGGGCCGCTGTGGCGGATGGTGTCACGGAGCGCGTACGCGCAGCTGCGCCACAACCCGCTGGTGCTGCTGGGCACGGTCGTGGGGCTCGCGGTGGTGTACCTCGCGCCGCCCGTAACGGTGGTGGCGGGGCTCGCGGGCGGCGCGGCCGCCCCGGCGCTGCTCGGCGGCTGCGCCTGGGCGGTCATGACCGGCACCTATCTGCCGATGCTGCGCTACTACCGGCAGCCGCCGTGGCTGGCTCCGCTGCTGCCGCTGATCGCCGCGGGGTATCTGGCGATGACCGTGGACTCCGCGGTGCAGCACTACCGGGGCCGCGGCGCGGCCTGGAAGGGGCGTACGTACGCCCGTCCCGAGGCCGCGCCGTGAGCGGTGGCGGCTATTTGCGGCCGGGGGTCCAGTTCATGCCCCAGCCGTAGGCGCGGTCCAGGGTGCGCTGGGGGCTGACGCCGCGGTCCGGCACGAGGTAGCGGGCCTCGCGCTGGACCATGAGGTCGTCGCCGGTGTTGGTGATCAGGGCGAGGGCGGCGACGGTCGACTGCACCGTGCACTCGTCGAGCGAGAAGTCGATCGGCGCGCCGCCCTGCGGGGTCAGCGTGACCGTGGCGTGGAGGTTGGCGAAGCTCCTGGCGCCCTCATAGATCGTCACGAACACCAGCACACGGGCGATTTCCGCCTTGTGGTCGAGGTTGATCGTGAGGTTCTCGCCGGCGTCCGAGGCGCCGGTCCGGTCGTCGCCGTCGAGGTGGATGTAGGGGGCCTGGCGCAGCGAGCCGAAGGAGTTGCCGAGGGCCTGGACCACGCCCTTGGTGCCGTCGGTGAGTTCGTAGAGCGCGCCGAGGTCCAGGTCGAGGTCGGCGTGCATGGCCATGGCCTTGCCGAGCTTCTGGCCCCAGCCCTTGAACTGCTTGCGGACCTCCCAGTTGAGGTTGACGCGCATCGAGCCCGAGGTGCCGCCCTGCTTGGTGAGCGAGACGGAGGGCGCCTCCTTGGTGAGCGTCACCTTGGTGA
>NZ_JBHVHQ010000307.1:0-8938 GCF_042800135.1 Streptomyces sp. NPDC057654
GCTCGCGCACCGCGCCGGTCTTCTTGGGCGCGTTCGGGTTCGGCGTCGAGCCGTCGATCGCCGCGCTGAAGCCGAAGACGATGCCGCCCTCGCCGATGTGGAACTGGACGATGTGCTCGACGGGGACCCCGTCCGAGCCGGTCAGCTGCGTCGTACGGCCCCTGGGCGGGACCTTGTACGTGCCCGGCTCCGGGCTCACCGAGCTCGGCGCGACCTCGAAGGTCCGGGTCGCCTGCTCGTTCTCCCCCACCAGCCACACGCGCTTCGCCTTGAGCGCGTAGACGACCCGCAGCCCGGTGCCGGACGAGGCCGGGACGGCGGTGGACGCCTTCTCCTTGCCGCCGTCGCCCTTGCCCTTCCCCTTGTCCTTCGGGTGCCCGGACGGGGAGGAGTGCGCGGCGCCGGCCTTCGCCGGGTTGTCCGGCGCGGCCGATGCCTGGAAGGCGAGGAATCCGACCACGGCGAGTGCCGCCGCGGTGAGCCCGGCCACGACCGGCCCCGAGCTGCTGCGTGCCACGCTGCGCACCCTTTCGTCCTACGTACGACTTTGCGGCTGACCGTAGCACCCGGCCGCCGCACCGCCGCGCCGTCGGCGGCCGGGGCCGCCCCGCCCGCCCCGTGTGGGCGCGAGCCGGTAGGGGAACAGGGGGCCGCGCCGCGCGCCGTAGGCTGTAGGGGTGCTGCTGCTCGCTCTTGATACCGCCACCCCCGCCGTGACCGTCGCGCTCTACGACGGGGACGGCGGCGCCGTCGTGGCCCAGTCGAACCAGGTGGACGCCCGGCGCCACGGGGAACTGCTGCTGCCCGCCGTGGACCGCGTGCTGGGCGAGGCGGGCGTGGGGCTCGCCGCCGTGACCGGCGTCGTCGTGGGCGTGGGCCCCGGCCCGTACACGGGGCTGCGGGTCGGCCTCGTGACGGCCGCGTCCTTCGGCGAGGCGCTGGGCGTACCGGTGCACGGACTGTGCACGCTCGACGGCATCGCGTACGCGGCGGGTGTGACAGGAGAGCTGCCCGGCGAGTTCGTGGTGGCCACCGACGCCCGCCGCAAGGAGGTCTACTGGGCGCGCTACGCCGACGCCCGTACGCGCCTCGGCGAACCCTCCGTCGACCGCCCCGCCGACATCGCGGAGACGATCGCGGGCCTGCCGGCGGTCGGCGCGGGCGCGCTGCTCTACCCGGACGACTTCGGGGACGTACGGGCCGACCTGCCGCAGCACCAGTCCGCTGCCGCGCTGGCCGCCCTCGCCGCCGAGAAACTCGCCGCGGGGGAGGAGCTGCCGGCCCCGCAGCCGATGTACCTGCGCCGCCCGGACGCCAAGGTGCCGGCCAACTACAAGGTGGTCACGCCCCGGTGACCGCCATCGCCGCCACGGTGACCGTGCGTGAGATGCGCTGGTGGGACCTCGGTCAGGTGCTGCCGCTGGAGCGCGAGCTGTTCCCGGACGACGCCTGGTCCAAGGGGCTGTTCTGGTCCGAGCTGGCGCACGCGCGCGGGCCGGGCGCCAATCGCCGCTACGCGGTGGCCGAGGACGCCGAGGGCCGCATCGTCGGCTACGGCGGCCTCGCCGCCAACGACGGCACCGGCGACATCCAGACCATCGCCACCGCCCGCGACCACTGGGGCACCGGCCTCGGCGCCCGCCTGCTGACCGAGCTCCTCGCCGCCGCCACGGCCTTCGAGTGCCACGAGGTGCTCCTCGAAGTCCGCGTCGACAACGCCCGCGCCCAGCGCCTCTACGAACGCTTCGGCTTCGAACCCATCGGCGTCCGCCGAGGCTACTACCAGCCCGGCAACGTCGACGCCCTCGTCATGCGCCTCACCGGCCCCCCGGCCCACGGCGAGGACGGCCCCGCTCCGCAGGGACAGGGGAGCGAGAGCCGGGTCTGACGGTCGCGGCCGAGATCGGGAGCATCCTCGACGACGCCTATGCCGCTGTCGCCCGGGCGGAGCGTTGAGCGCCGAAGCCTGGAGCTGGGAGCGTGGCCTGACCGCAGTAGTCAGGCGCGGTCCTCCGCGGACGCGATGGCGGCCCGTGCCCCCTCCGGCGCGGTGATCTCGAAGTCGGCGGCCAGCACCCGCAGCACCTCGTCCGCGTCGGCCAGTTCGCGTTCCTTGCGGGTGCCGTCCGTGGAAGTCTCCACGAGGGTGCGGCCCCGGAGGCCCAAGTGGCCCTTCGGAGTGGTGCGGTGGGCGGAGAGGGTGTGGGAGAAGGGGGAGCGGGGGTGGGTGGCCATGTACCAGTTGACGACCTCGACGTCCGCGGGCACGACGGGGTCGAGGGTGAAGGCGTACTGGTCGGTCCAGTCCCCGGACTCCGGGGCCTGGAGGGCCCACAGGTCCAGCGGCCCGTCGTGCTCCCTGCGCAGCAGGCGGTGGCGGCGCGCACCGGCCCGGAACTCGCTGTCCGTGACGAGCGGGACCGCTTCGAGCAGACCGGTGCCGCCGCCGAACCCGACGTCGGCGATGTAGCGGTGCTCCTCGCCGGGGACGCCGACGAGCAGCAGCATGTGGGTGCGCGGCCGTGCGGTGGCGGGGCCCCCGACCCGTAGGACCCGTGCGGTGAGCGGCGTGACGTGGAAGCCGAGGGCGCCGAGCACCGCCGCGAAGAGGGTGTTGTGCTCGAAGCAGTAGCCGCCGCGCCCGCCGCGTACGAGCTTCGCCTCCAGGTCGGGCAGGGCCAGCGACGGGGCCGAGCCGAGCAGGGCGTCCAGGTTCTCGAACGGGATGCTGTACAGGTGCGCGCTGTGCAGCGAGCGCAGCGCCTCCGCGGTCGCCCGCCGCTCGCCGGTCCAGCCGGTACGGGCCAGGTAGGCCTCCAGGTCGAGGCTTGGGGCAGGCGTCGTCGAGCTCGCGGGCTCGGGAGTCGGTGGCATGCGGACGACTGTACGGAGGCGGGGGTGGCTCTGTGCGGTCAGTACCCCCGGTGAGCTGGCGGGTTGCGAGGCGTCGACTCCTGTGGGTTAGCCTGCGATCACATGTGGTGACGGCGGTCCGTCGGCCGCCCTCGCCGTGCCGCGTCAGGGAGTTGAAGCACGTGAAGGATCCGCAGATCGCAGAGCTCATCCAGTTCGTCCGCGAACGCTCGCCGTTCTACCGGGAGTTGTACGCGGACCTCCCCGACGGCGCCGCGGAGCTGGCCGCCCTCCCGCTGATCCCCATGCGCGACTACTGGGCGGCGCACGGCCTGCGCGAGAGCCGGGTGATGACCGGGCCGCACACGGACGGCGTCGTCTTCAACACCGGAGGCACCACCTCCGCGCCCCGCATCTCCGTCTACACCTGGGACGAATGGCGGTCGGCCGGCCGCCGGTTCGGGGAGGCGCTCGTCGCCGCGGGGCTGCGCGACGGCGACCGGGTCGCCAACCTCTTCTACGCCGGACGGCTCTACCCCAGCTTCGTCTTCCTCTACGACTGCGTGCAGGACCTGCCCGTACGCACCGTGCAACTGCCCATCAGCGGCAACGCGCCCCTCGACTTCACGGTCGGCGTCATGCGCGACTTCGCCGCCACCGTGGTGGCCGCGCCGCCCACCTCGCTGTGCCAACTGGCGACGGAGGTCGTCGGGTCGGTGGGCTCGCTGCCGGACGTACGGCTGATGCTCTTCGGCGGGGAGGCGTTCTACGACGACCAGCTCGCCCTCATCGCCCGCGCGTTCCCGAACGCCGAGATCCGCTCCGGCGGTTACGGCAGCGTGGACGCGGGCGGACTGGGCGGCCCGGTCCCGGGCGAGCCCGACACGCGCGTCCACGAGGCGTTCGGGGACAAGGTGCTGGAACTGCTCGACCCCGACACCGGCGAGATCGTGGAGGAGCCGGGGCGGCCCGGCCGCGTGGTCGTCACCGACCTCACGCGGCGGCTGATGCCGCTGCTGCGCTACCCCGTCGGCGACCTCGCCGAGTGGGTCGACTTCCCCCGCCGCCGGTTCCGGCTGCTCGGCCGCTCCGGCGAGGAGGCCAAGGTCGGCACGGTCAACGTCGATCTGGAGGGGCTGCACCGGCTGGTGGCGAGCGCCGACGGCGCGGGCCGGTCGGTCGGCATGCAGGCCGTGGTCCGGCACCGGGAGGGGCTGGACGAGCTCGTGCTCCGCCTCGCGGGGGCGGGCGGGGCCGAGGCGGAGGACGGGCGCGTCGACCTGGAGCGGGCGCTCACCGCGCGCGTGCACGTCGAGGACTTCGCCGAGACCCTGAAGCTCGGCCTGATCCACCCGCTCGCCATCGAGTGGGTCGCCCCGGACGGCCTCGTCAGCAACCCCCGCACCGGGAAGCGGCTCCGGCTGATCGACGAGCGCGTCGGCTGACGGCGGGGCAGGACGGGGCAGGAGAGGGGGCCCGCGCGCCCGTGCTCGTACCTACGCTCGTGCGTACGCCTGTACCCACGTCCGGGTCCACATCCGCCGGTCCGGTCCCGCCGTCCGGGCGTCGCGGGTGACCCTTCGAACGCGAACTCCCCCTCCGCACAAAGCCGTTGGTCCAAGCCCCGGCGGCCCCGCCGCGCGGCCCCCGTGCGCCCGGCGGTTGTGACCTCACCCCCGCAGTGCTCGTTGCTCTCGTGAACACCGCAAGCGACGCTTGCCCAGCGAACGGAGACGCACTCGTGACGACGCTCACCGCTGCCGGGGAGGAGATCATTCCGCTCACCTTCGGCGGCCTCGCGTACGAGGGGCGGATCGTGCACCGGCCAGGCGCCCGCCTGGCACCCGTGGTCCTGGTCGGCGGCGCCTTCCAGACCAAGGAAGGCTGGGGGCGGGTGGAGCAGGGGTTCCTCGCCGACGCGACCGTGATCACTATGGACCTGCCCGGCGGCGGCGAAGCCGACCGGCTGCCGCCCGAGTGCGGCTTCGACTTCCTCACCGGCGCGCTCGACCACCTGCTCAGGTCGGTGGCGCCGGGCCCGGTCAACGTCTTCGGCGCCTCCTACGGCAGCGCCGTCGCCTACCGCTGGGCCCAGCTCCACCCCGAACACTGCGCCCGGCTCCTGCTGTTCGGCACCATGGCGCAGATGACCGAGCATGTGCGCGCGGTGCTCCAGCACTCCCTCGACCTCGCGGAGCAGGGGCGGCACGAGGAGTTCGTCGGGCATGTGCTGGGCGGGCTGGTGTGCTCCGAGCCGGACGCCGGCATCGCCCGCCGCAATGTCGTCATCCGCTGCCTGACCAGCATGCTCAACAACATGACCGCGGACGAGCTCGACAAGTACCGCGACAACACGACCCGGTTGCTGGACTACACCGGCGACCCCGAGGACGAGCCCGCCGCCGTCCCCATCCTGGTCGCGACCGGAGAGTACGACCCGCTGACGACGCCGCTGCTGAGCCGGGCGGCGGCGGCCCGCTGCGGCGACGCGCGCTTCACCACCATCAAGGGCACCGACCACATGGCCCACCTGGAGCGGCCCGCCGAGGTCGTCGACCTGGCGGTGCGCTTCTTCGAGGGCCGGCCGCTGACCGGCCTGGACTACTGCGGGCCGGTCGAGTACTTCGGACGTACGGGCCGCCTGGCCACGGTGCCGACGGGGCGGGCCGCCGGGCGGTAGGGGGCGCCCGTACGGTCCGGACGCCCGTACGTTCGTACGCGCCCTTCCGTTTCTACTCCCCGCCGCCGTTCCCCCGGGCCAGCAGGCCGTCGATGATCGCGGCCAGCTCCTCCGCGACGGTGTAGTCCTCCGTCAGCTCCTGCCAGCGGTCGGCGAGCGCGGTCAGCCGGGGGAGCTGGGCGGGGTCGGCCGCGTCGGGGGAGGCGAGCATCTCGGGGAAGTACCGGCGGCGGTCGGGCTGTTCCGCGCGGCGCGCCATGGCGGCCTGGAAGACCAGCTCGCCGTAGACGTAGTGCCACAGCGTCCGGTACATCCGCACGGCCCGGCGCTCGCCGAGGCCGCAGCGCATCGCCGAGTCGATGATCTCCTCGACCATCCACAGCGCGTGCCGGTCGGTGACGTCGCCGAGGCCGAGGATCTCCACCACCCACGGCATGCGGCGCAGCATGTCGTGCATGTGGACGGCGACGGCGAGGAGCCGTTCGCGCGGGTCCGCCGGGAGGTCGGGGCGGGGCAGGGTGCGCGCGGTGCCGACGAGTACGTGCATGAGCAGCTCGTCCTTGTCCTGGACGTGGTGGTAGAGGGCCATCGGCGTGCTGCCGACCTCCTTGGCGAGCCGCCGCATGCTCAGGGCGGCGACACCCTCCTCCTCCAGGACGCGGCGCGCGGTCGCGACGATCGTCTCCAGTTCGAGCCGGCGGGGGCGGCCGACGGCCCGCTTGCGCTGTTCCTTCGCTGTGTTCTGCGCCACGTCCTTCGTCACGGTCCCATTCTCTCAGCGGCTATTTTTATACGCGTATAGTAATCCTGCCGTTGGGTTGCCTCGCGAGGTCCGCGCGCCACGACGGAAGGGGACGGGTGTGGGCGACGAGGCCCGGCAGACGCGCTGGCTACTGGTGGTGGCGCTCACCGTGCAGTTCACGGTGGCGCTCGACATGGCGGTGGTGAACATCGCGCTGCCCGACATGAAAGCGGACCTCGGCTTCACCGCCGAGGGGCTCCAATGGGTCGTGAACGCCTACGCGCTCGCCTTCGGCGGCCTGCTGATGCTCGGCGGCCGGCTCACCGACATAGCCGGGCGCCGGCGCACGCTGATGGCGGCGCTCGCCCTCTTCGGCCTCGCCAGTCTGGGCGGCGGTCTGGTCTGGTCGCCGGGCGGACTCATCGCCGCCCGCGCGGCGCAGGGCGTCGCGGCCGCGGCCCTCGCGCCCGTGGCGCTCGCCCTGATCACCGTCACCTTCCCGGCCGGTCCGGCGCGCTCGCGGGCGCTCGGGCTGTGGGGCATGGCGGGGGCCGCGGGCGGCGCGATCGGGGTGCTGGCCGGCGGGGTGCTCACGGAGGCCGCGGGCTGGCGGACCGTACTGCTGGTCAACGTGCCGATCGTGGTGTTCGCCTACGCGGCGGCCCGCCGCTCGGTCCCCGCCGACCGGCGCACCGGCCCGGCCCCGCGGCTCGACGCGGGCGGCGCGCTGCTGATCACGGCCGGAATGATGGTGCTGGTCCTGGGGGTGGTGCGGACCGAGACGCACGGCTGGGGCTCCGCGATGACGATCGGCACGCTCGCCCTCGCGGCGGTGCTGCTGGCCGCGTTCGCCGCCGTCGAACTGCGGGTGGGACAGCCGCTGCTGCGGATGGGGCTGCTGACGCACCGGCCGGTGCTGGCGGCCAACCTGTTCATGCTGCTGCTCGCGTCCGGGCAGTTCGGCGCCTTCTACTTCTCCTCGCTCTACATGCAGCAGGTGCTGGGCTACGGCGCCACCGCGACCGGCGTCGCGTTCCTGCCCTTCTGTGTCGGCCTGGTGGCCGGTTCGCTGCTCGCGCCGCGCCTGATCGCCCGGCTCACGATGCGCTGGACGCTGGTCGTCGGCGGGGTGCTGGGGGCGGCCGGGTTCGCCTGGCTGGCCGCGGCGGTCGGCGTCGACGGCGGCTTCGCCGACTCGATCCTCGGCCCGTTCCTGCTCGCAAGCTTCGGCATCGGCATGTGCTTCGTGCCGCTGGGCACGGCCGGGACCGAGGGGGTCGCGGCCGCGGAGGCGGGCATGGCCTCGGGGCTGCTCAACAGCTCCCGGCAGATCGGCGGTTCGGTGGGGCTGGCCGCGCTCGTCACCGTCGCCGCGGGCGCGGCGGGCGGCAGCCGTGTCGAGGCGCAGGCCAATGGTTACGCGACGGCCTTCGGGGTGGGCGCCGTGCTGCTGGCGGCGGCCGCGCTGACGGCGCTGCTGCTGCCGGCCCGTACGGGCGTGAGCCAGGCGCGTACCGCCGATCCGGCCGCTGACTCCGCTGACTCCGAGCCCGTGGCCGAACACGACAGCGCACAGGAGGGCGCGCCGCGCTGAGCGTATTCTTGACTTCGGACGAAGCGAAGTCAGGGCTCACGCGGAGTTCCGTGGTGGGCCGCGTGGACGGGGAGGGCGGTCTCGCAGATGCACTGGTTCTGGTGGGTGTTCATCTTCTTCGCCCTGGGCGGTTTCACCAAGCTCGCCGACACCGCCCGTACCGCCTTCCGCACCCGCCATGAGCGGAAGCTGGAGCTGCTGGAGTCCGAGCGGCGCGAGCGCCAGGCGGAGCGGCAGGCCGTCGAGGCGGCGAACAAGCAGCCGGAGCCGGTCTGCGGCTGCGGGCACCACCTCGCGAAACATGACAAGCAGGGCAAGTGCCATGAGGCGGTCGAGGTGCCCGTCGCCTGGGACGCGGAGAAGAAGCCGGTGCAGTACGAGCCGGGCGTGTGCAACTGCCAGCAGTACGTGGGCCCGCAGCCGCTGACGACGCTCTACGCGCAGGACCTGACGGACCTGGCGTAGTCCAGGCCGTTCAGCCTGCCCCTTCGGTTGTGGTGGGCTGTCCCAGCAGCATGGCGGGCGCGCCCGCGACGCGGGTCAGGAAGATCACGCAGGAGTTGGGCCCGGAGGGCTTGAGCTTTCTGCGCAGTTCCTCCGGCTCCACCGCCGAGCCGCGCTTCTTGACGACCACGACCCCGATGCCGCGCTCCCGGACGATCGCCTTCAGCTTCTTGAGGTTGAAGGGCAGGACGTCCGTGATCGCGTACGCGGTGGCGTACGGGGTCGGCCGCAGCTCGTCCGCCGTCACATAGGCGATGGTCGGATCGATCAGCCGGCCGCCGACCTGCCGCGCGACGTCCGCGACGAGGTGGGCGCGGATGACCGCGCCGTCCGGCTCGTAGAGGAACGCCCCGACCGGGCCCGGCTCGGGGTCGGGCAGGCCCGCGCCGAGCAGGGTGTGCGGGCCGGGGAGCAGCGTCGCCCCGCGCGCGCCGGGAGCTCCGGCGCCGAACCAGAGCACGGCCTCCTTCACGTCGCCGCCGTCCGAGATCCACTCGGCCTCCGCCTCGGCGGGGATGATCTCGTGCGGGATGCCCGGCGCGATCTTCAGCGCGGCGTGCCGGGC
>NZ_JBHVHQ010000308.1:0-8934 GCF_042800135.1 Streptomyces sp. NPDC057654
CCCAGTACTCACCGTGGTCGTACACGGGTGACCCGACCGCCTGCTACTTCGTGTACGACACCAGCGTGCCGAAGGCGCCGACCGTCTCCTCCGCCGCCCGGCGTGCCTCCTCCGCCTTCAGCAACGCCTCCTCGGCCTTGCGCTGCTTCTCCAGCCGCCGCGCCTCGGCCTCGGCGCGCAGCCGCGCCTCCTCCTCATGCTGCTTGCGCAGCCGCTCCTGCTCGGCGGCGCGGGCGCGCTCCTCCGCCTCGCGGCGCTTGCGCTCCTCCTCGGCCTTGCGGGCGGCTTCCTCCTCCGCCTTGCGGGCCTCCTCGGCCTTGCGCTCGGCTTCGAGGCGGCGGGCCTCTTCGAGCTCGCGGCGCTTGCGCTCTTCTTCCTCGGCGCGGAGCTTGGCGAGCTGCTCCTGGCGCTCGCGCTCCAGCCGCTCCTCCTCGGCCTTGCGGGCCGCCTCTTCCTCCGCCTTACGGCGGGCCTCCTCCTCCGCGGCCTTGCGGGCCTCTTCCTGGGCCTTGATCTCGGCCTCGGAGAGCGGGAGGAGGTGGTCGAGCCGGTGCCGTACGACCGTGGTGACGGCCTCCGGTTCCTGCCCGGCGTCGACGACGAGGTAGCGGGTGGGGTCGGCGGCGGCCAGGGTGAGGAAGCCGGACCGTACCCGCTGGTGGAACTCGGCGGGCTCCGATTCCAGCCGGTCCGGCGCCTCCGTGAACCGCTCGCGCGCCGTCTCCGGCGACACGTCCAGCAGCACCGTGAGGTGCGGCACGAGGCCGTCGGTCGCCCAGCGCGAGATGCGGGCGATCTCCGTCGGGGACAGGTCGCGGCCGGCGCCCTGGTAGGCGACGGAGGAGTCGATGTAGCGGTCGGTGATGACGATGGCGCCGCGCTCCAGGGCGGGGCGGACGAGGCTGTCGACGTGTTCGGCGCGGTCCGCCGCGTACAGGAGGGCCTCGGCGCGGTCCGAGATCCCGGCGGAGGACACGTCGAGGAGGATCGAACGCAGCCGCTTGCCCATCGCGGTAGCGCCGGGCTCGCGGGTGACGACCACCTCGTGGCCCTTGCCGCGGATCCACTCGGCGAGCGCCTCCACCTGCGTGGACTTGCCCGCGCCGTCGCCGCCCTCGAAGGCGAGGAAGAAGCCGGTGCCGGACGGGGCCTGCGCCGGGTCGCCGCCGCGCAGCACGTCGAGCAGGTCGCGCCGGAACCGTACGCCGTGCCGGTCGTCGGTCTTGCCGAGCACGAGCGCCGCGACGGGCAGCAGCAGCGCGCCCACCAGCATCAGCGTGAACGCGGCGCCGCCGTGCGCGAAGACGAAGCTGCCGCTTATGAGCCGGTGCGGCCCGATCGCGGCGGCGAGCACCGGGGCGATGACGGCGCTGAGCGCCATGGCCAGCCGGACCACGGCGTGCAGGTGCTCGGTCGTACGGGCCCGCCGCGCCTCCTCCGCCTCCTGGTCGAGGAGGGCGTGGCCGGTCCCGGCGGCGACGCCGGACGCGATGCCCGCCAGCAGGATCAGCAGCAGGACCGTCGTCGTGTCGGGTACGAGGCCGGCCACCAGCATCGCGAGGCCGGTCAGCGCGAGGGCGAGCGCCAGCAGCCTGCGGCGGGAGAAGCCGGGCAGGATCTTCGTGGCGTTGCGGATGCCGATGACGGGGCCGCCGGACAGGGCGAGGACGAGCAGTCCGTAGGCGACCGGGCCGCCGCCGAGGTCGATGGCCTGGAGCGCGGCGACGGAGACGGCCGCGGCGATCGCGCCCGCGATGGCCGCGCATGCCAGCACCAGCACCGGGATCGCGCCCGTACGGCCGCGGTCGGGGCCTTCGGGGGTCTTGGGGCGGCGCATCCCCTCAAGCGGGGAGCGCGCGCGGGGGGTCTGCGCGCCGGGGAGGTGCAGGAGGTAGAGGATCGAGACGGAGGCCGCGAAGAGCCCGGCGGCCACGTACGAGCCGAGGGCCGCCTGATGGGTGTCGAACCAGTCGACTCCCGTACCGATCAGCTTCCCGATGAGCGAGACGACGGCGAGCGCCGCCGCGGCCACGGGCAGCGAGACGAAGGTCGTACGCAGCGAGAGCCGCCGCAGCGCGTCGTAGTGATCCGGCAGCGGGCGCACCGCCGCGCCCTCGGGGGGCGGTGCGGGCAGCAGCGCGGGGGCCGCGCCGTCCTTGGCGACGGTCCAGAAGCGCTCGGCCACCCCGGCCAGGAAGGCCGTGACCAGCAGCCAGGCGAACGCGCTGCCCGGGGTCAGGTCGGCCCACAGCGGCGCGACGATCAGCAGCGCGAGGCGGACGCCGTCCGCGCCGATCATGGTCCAGCGGCGGTCGAGCGGGCCGCTCGGGGAGATCAGCGAGGAGAGCGGTCCGAGCAGGACCGCGCCGAAGAGCAGCGTCGCGAGCAGCCGCGCGCCGAAGACGGCGGCGACCGCGAAGGCAGCGCCCCGGTAGCCGCCTCCCAGGGAGCCGTTGGTGACGGCCGCCTGGAGCGACAGGAGAACAAGGACAAGAAGGGCGAGTGAGTCCCCGACACCGCCGACGAACTGGGCGCTCCACAACCGCTTCAGCGGGGGGATGCGCAGCAGTGCCCGCACGGCCCGCTCGCGGGAGTCCGCTGCTAGGGCGCCGGATGTGGGGGTCACGACCGTTGGCTGCTCGGCACGCGTCATCCTGCCAGCCTATCCGCAGCACGCGGATCTACACGGCCCACCCGAACAAATGACCGGGATAGGTGAACCGGCCGTTTTGGCGGCCATCAGGCGGAAACACCCGCCTGTCCCGGCCGCCCGCCCGAGCCCGTAGGACAGCCCGCAACCCTGGAAACGCCGCGGCCCGCCCCCACCGACGAGCGGCAGGAACGGGCCGTAGCACGTACGCCCCAACAGGGGCCGGAAACCGAGAGCCGGGCAGACCGAGCGGACCTCAGTCCTCCCCGGCCGCCGTCTTGACCGTGGCCTTCTTGGCGGGGGCCTTCTTGGCCGCCGTCTTCTTCGCCGCGGTCGTCGTCTTCTTGGCGGCCGTCGTCTTCTTCGCGGCCGTCTTCTTCGCCGGGGCGGCCTTCTTCGCGGCCGTCGCCTTCTTGGCCGGGGCCTTCTTCGCCGCCTTCTTGGCGGTCTTCTTGGCCGGGCCCTTGGCGCGCTTCTCCGCCAGCAGCTCGTAACCGCGCTCGGGCGTGATCGTCTCGACGTCGTCGTCGCGGCGCAGCGTCGCGTTCGTCTCGCCGTCCGTCACGTACGCGCCGAAGCGGCCGTCCTTGACCACCACCGGCTTCTCGCTGACCGGGTCGGTGCCCAGCTCCTTGAGCGGCGGCTTGGCGGCGGCCCGCCCGCGCTGCTTGGGCTGCGCGTAGATCGCGAGCGCCTCTTCGATGGTGATGGTGAAGAGCTGCTCCTCACGCTCCAGGGAACGCGAGTCCGTGCCCTTCTTCAGATACGGGCCGTAGCGGCCGTTCTGCGCGGTGATTTCCACGCCCTCGGCGTCCTTGCCGACGACGCGCGGCAGCGACATCAGCTTGAGCGCGTCCTGGAGGGTCACCGTGTCGAGGGACATGGACTTGAAGAGCGAGGCGGTGCGCGGCTTGACCGCGTTCTTGCCGGTCTTCGGGGTGCCCTCGGGCAGCACCTCGGTCACGTACGGGCCGTACCGGCCGTCCTTGGCGACGATCTGCCGCCCGGTCTCCGGGTCCGTGCCCAGCTCGAAGTCGCCGCTCGGCTTCGCGAGCAGCTCCTCCGCGTACGCGACGCTCAGCTCGTCGGGCGCCAGGTCCTCGGGCACGTCCGCCCGCTGGTGGCCCTCGGCGTCCTTCTCGCCGCGCTCCACGTACGGGCCGTAGCGCCCGACGCGCAGCATGATCCCGTCGCCGACGGGGAAGGAGGAGATCCCCCGGGCGTCGATCGCCCCGAGGTCGCTGACCAGTTCCTTGAGGCCGCCGAGGTGGTCGCCGTCGCCGTTGCCCGCGTCGGCCGCGCCGCCCTGGCCGAGGCCCGTGCCCTCACCCTCGCCGAAGTAGAAGCGCTTGAGCCACGGCACGGCCTGGGCCTCGCCGCGCGCGATGCGGTCGAGGTCGTCCTCCATGGAGGCGGTGAAGTCGTAGTCGACGAGCCGGCCGAAGTGCTTCTCCAGCAGGTTGACCACGGCGAAGCTCAGGAAGGAGGGGACGAGCGCGGTGCCCTTCTTGAAGACGTAGCCGCGGTCGAGGATGGTCCCGATGATCGAGGCGTACGTGGAGGGGCGGCCGATCTCCCGCTCCTCCAGCTCCTTGACGAGCGACGCCTCGGTGTAGCGGGCCGGGGGCTTGGTGGCGTGGCCGTCGACCGAGATCTCCTCGGCGCTCAGCGCGTCGCCCTCGGCGACCTGCGGCAGCCGGCGCTCGCGGTCGTCGAGCTCGGCGTTGGGGTCGTCGGCGCCTTCCACGTACGCCTTCATGAAGCCGTGGAAGGTGATCGTCTTGCCGGACGCGCTGAACTCGGCGTCCCGGCCGTCGGAACTGGTGCCGCCGATCTTGACGGTGACGGAGTCGCCGACCGCGTCCTTCATCTGGGAGGCCACGGTCCGCTTCCAGATCAGCTCGTAGAGCCTGAACTGGTCGCCGCTCAGACCCGTCTCGGCCGGGGTGCGGAAACGATCACCCGAAGGTCGGATCGCCTCGTGCGCCTCCTGCGCGTTCTTGACCTTCCCGGCGTACGTGCGGGGCTTGTCCGGCAGGTAGGAGGACCCGTACAACTGCGTGACCTGCGCCCGCGCGGCCTGCACGGCCGTGTCGGAGAGGGTGGTCGAGTCCGTACGCATATAGGTGATGAAGCCGTTCTCGTACAGCTTCTGGGCCACCTGCATCGTGGACTTCGCGCCGAAGCCGAGCTTGCGCGACGCCTCCTGCTGGAGGGTCGTCGTGCGGAACGGCGCGTACGGCGAGCGGCGGTACGGCTTCGACTCGACGGACCGCACCGTGAAGGCGGTGTCCGCGAGGGCGGCGGCCAGCGCGCGGGCGTTCGCCTCGTCGAGGTGCAGGACCTGCGAGCCGTCCTTGAGCACGCCGGTCGACCCGAAGTCGCGGCCCTGGGCGACACGCCGGCCGTCGACGGTGGTGAGGCGGGCGGCCAGGGTGCCCGGGTCGCTCGCGTCGCCGGGCCGGCCGGTGGCGAACGTGCCGGTCAGGTCCCAGTACTCGGCGGAGCGGAAGGCGATGCGCTCGCGCTCCCGCTCGACGACGAGTCGCGTCGCGACCGACTGGACGCGGCCCGCGGACAGCCTCGGCATGACCTTCTTCCACAGGACCGGCGAGACCTCGTAGCCGTAGAGGCGGTCGAGGATGCGGCGGGTCTCCTGGGCGTCGACGAGCTTCTTGTTGAGCTCGCGCGGGTGGGCGACGGCGTCGCGGATCGCGTCCTTGGTGATCTCGTGGAAGACCATCCGGCGGACCGGGACCTTGGGCTTGAGCACTTCCTGGAGGTGCCAGGCGATGGCCTCGCCCTCCCGGTCCTCATCGGTGGCGAGGAAGAGTTCGTCGGACTCGGCCAGCAGCTCCTTGAGCTTCTTGACCTGGTCCTTTTTGTCGTGGTTCACGACATAGATGGGCTGGAACTCGGCGTCCACGTTCACGCCGAGACGGGCCCATGGCTCGCCCTTGTACTTGGCCGGGACCTCGGCGGCCCCGTTCGGCAGGTCGCGGATGTGCCCGACGCTCGCCTCGACGACATATCCGGGGCCGAGGTAACCCTTGATCGTCTTCGCCTTGGCAGGCGACTCGACGATGACGAGTCGGCGGCCGCCGTGTGCGGTCTCGCTGGTCGGGGACAACTTCGCTCTTCTCTCCGGTCGACACTCGGTGTAGGCGCTGCGGTGACGCTGCGGAGTGTGACGGTACATCCCGCCCCCGTGTCAAACGGAAAAAGCCCGCAACGCCACTCGAACGGTAACCCGACAAGCGTCCTGTCTGCCGCCCGGACCGGCACACGGCTGACAGCGGCGGCCCGGCGGCAGCGGCCCGTATCGGCCAGGGCCCGGAGCCCGGACCCGACCGGGGACCGCGGACCGGCTGACTCCGGTTCAGCCGCCGACGGCGGCCGGGCTACCGGGCGTACGAGCAGGTCAGGCGTACGGCCGTAGGTACGGCCGACTGTGCGAGCGGAGGTCCCGCCGGGATTCCGCTCACAAGGCGCCGGCCGTTCTCTCCGGAGCCCCGTCGGGAGCCGTACGCGGGCCTGGCCGGGTCGCTCCGGATTCGCAAACGCTCGCGTCCGTACGTGTTCATGTCCGTACGCGCGTGCGCCGACGAGCGGTCCGGGACGCGGCGCGGCACACGGCCGGCAGGGCGGCATCGTCCGCTGGCTGGATCAGCCGGACCGAAATGCCCGGCAAACCGCCGAGCGCGCGTCCACACCTCCCGACACGGTGGCGTAACTCATATCGTCCACCGGCGATACACGCCCTCCCCCTTCCTCATGGGACGCCCGGCGGGCACTCTGGCGGGCTCCCGATGGCCACCCGGCAGGCGCCCTCAGTCCGAGGGGCCCGCCGGAGTCAAGAACCCCTGTTCGACCAGGAGTCGGATGCTGTCCGGCGTACGGTCCCGGAGCAACACCGGATCCTCCTCCATGAGTTGCGCGATGGCGTCGAGGATGCGGCCCGCGCTGAGCGTGCCGTCGCAGACCCCGGCGAACCCCGCGCCCACCGTGTCCACCTTCGTCGCCCGCCGCATGCCACGGTTCTGACGGAGCACCACATGCTCGGGGTCCTCCGCGCCGGGCGCGCCGACCTGCTCCTGCGCGACCTCCGCCGCGAGGTGGAACCGTGCGGCGAGCAGCGCCGCGTCGTCGTGCGAGCGCAGGAAGTCCTGCCGCTCGAAATGCGCCCGTACGGCCTCCCCCAGGGGCTGTTCGACGGGGTGCGGCCACTCCTCGGCGACGATGGAGGGCTGCTCGGCGCCGGACTTGCGCAGCGTGATCCACCCGAAGCCGACGCCCTTGGTCTTACGGGCCTCGAACTCGTCCAGCCAGGCGTCGTACCGCGCCGCGTACTCCGCGGGGTCCGCGCGGTGATCGCCCCCGTCGCGCAGCCACAGCTCCGCGTACTGCGTGACGTCCTGCACCTCGCGCTGCACGATCCACGCGTCGCAGCCGCGCGGCACCCAGGAGGAGATCCGCTCGCGCCAGTCCTCGCCCTCCACGTGCTGCCAGTTGGCGAGCAACTGGCAGTAGCCGCCGTCGTTGAGGTGGTCCGCGGACCGCTGCACGAGCGTGCGGCACAGGTCGTCCCCGGCCATGCCGCCGTCGCGGTAGGTGAGCCGCGCGCCGGGCGAGATGACGAAGGGCGGGTTGGAGACGATCAGGTCGAACGTCTCGTCCGCGACCGGCTCGAAGAGGGAGCCCTCACGAAGGTCGGCGGCGGGCGCGCCGGAGAGAGCCAGGGTGAGCCGCGCGACGTGCAGGGCACGGGGGTTGAGGTCGGTGGCGGTGACCCGGGTGGCATGCTGGGCGGCGTGCAGGGCCTGGATGCCGGAGCCCGTGCCGAGGTCGAGGGCGCGCTCCACGGGCGTACGGACGGTGATCCCGGCGAGCGTGGTGGACGCGCCGCCCACGCCCAGCACCAGCTGCGAACGGTCCACCCCGGACGTACCGGCGAGGCCGCCGGCCCCGCCGACCGCGCACCCCAGGTCGGCGACGACCCACCAGTCCTGCCCCTCCGGCCCCCCGTACGGACGCACGTCGACCGTCGCCCGTACCTCGGCGCCCTCCCTGGCCAGCCAGCCGTCGGCGAGACAGTCCTCGACGGGGAGGGCCGCGGCGGCCCGCTCGTACGGCACGGGGCGCTGGAGGAGGAAGAGTCTGACGAGCGTCTCCAGCGGACTCTCGCCACGGGTGGCCCGCAGGGCGGGCACGGTCTCACTGCGGGCGAGCGCCGCGTAGGCGGGCGCGCCGAGCAGGTCGAGGAGGCCGTCGGCGGTGAAGGCGGCGGCGAGGAGCGCCTCGCGCAGGCGGTCGGTGCGCGCGAGGTCGGCGGCGGGAAGGCGGTGCGTACTCACACCGACCATTGTCGGGGTCGCCACTGACAATTGGCGACAGCCCGGCGCCGTGCCCCTGCGGGGCGGTGCGTCCGGGCTGCCTGCGGCCTGCCTGCGGCCTGTCTGCGGCCTGTCTATGGGCCGTCTACGGGCGTCCGCCCCGCCGCTACTTCTTCGAGGCGGAGGGCGACGCGGAGTCCGAGGGGGACACGGAAGTCGACGTCCGGCGGCAGCCGGACTGCTTCGTCATCGCCTTGCCGACATCGCCCGCCTGGAGCTTCTTCAGCGCGTCCTCGCTCTTGCCGTTGAGCTTGTTCAGGCCCGAGACGATGCCGTTGAGGCCGTCGGAGAACTTCTGCTTGTCGGAGGTGTTCAGACCGTCTATCTGCTTCTTGAGCCCCTCGTAGGCCCCGGAGAGGTCGTTGAGCGCCTTGACGGCGTTCTTCTGGGTGGTCTCGCCGTCCTTGACGGGCGGCGCTCCCGCGCTGTCGATGGACGTGGCGAGCGACTTGTAGGCGTCGGCGTTGTCCTGGAAGGCGGCCGAGTCGGTCTGCTGGACCTTCTTGGAGTCCTCTTCGCCGTGCAGCGACGCGATCGCGCTGTTGGCGTCCAGGACCTTCTTGACCTGCGGCTGCATATTGCCGCAGACCTTCTTGGCCCAGTCGTCGAGCTTCTTGTCGCCGTCGTCGCCGCCGCAGCCGGTCAGCATTAGTACGAGTGCCGCACCGCCGGACAGCGCGGCCACAAGTTTCTTGTTCACCGGATCGGTCCCTTCCATGGCCTTCGGCCCCGGAACTTACACGTCCAAGGTGTGAAGGCCGTGAGCTGCGCATCCGGTGTGACCCCTTTTTTAGCCGTTTTGTAGCCATTTGCATCAAGCTGGTCGTGGCATTCGCCGCACCTGAGCGCGCTCCTGAGCCCGCGTCTGAACGCGCGTCAGTGCGCCCCGAA
>NZ_JBHVHQ010000309.1:0-8929 GCF_042800135.1 Streptomyces sp. NPDC057654
GTCCGGGCCCTGTTTATGCCAACACGCGCATAGTCCCCTCCGCGCATGGACGGCCGCCCCCGCTCCTCCGTACGGTCGGTGTACCACTCGCGGACCCAGAGGGATGTGTCATGGCGCGTACGGAACTGGCCAGGCTCACCGGTGTGGACGAGAACGGCAACGGAGGGCCCTGCGGACAGGGCGACTGCCCCAACGTCTACCGCACCGCGTCAGGTTCGTTCGTCTTCCAGGGCGGCGTATCCGACGCATTCCAGCCTCCGGCGGGAGAAGGCCTCGTCGAAATCCCCGAAGACGTACTGAGGGAGGCCTTCCGTGTTCTTGGATGGTGACGTGTGGGCGGCCAAGTTCCGGGACTTCCGATCGGAAGCCTGGCGACTTGAGACGCTTCCCCAGTACCTCATGCCGCAAGAGGCGGAAGAGTTCGCGGCGTTCAAGGACGGAGCGAGGTTCTCCGGCCCGTACGAGGACTCATGGACACAGATGGTCCGCACCCGGAACGTCGGACGCGTGCACATCGTGTCCCGTCCGCTGAGCGAATACCTGCGGTTCGAGTTCGAACGGTACTACCGGCACCAGGCGCCGTCGGGGGAGGACATCCGAATCCTCGACATTACAGAGCGGGAGAATCCGCTGCCCGCCGCCCAGGACTTCTGGATGTTCGACCACTCCACCATCGTGCTCATGCACTACCACCGGGACGGAAAGCAGATCGGCAGGGAGCTGTACGAGGGGGACCCCGCGCCCTTCATCGAATACCAGCGGATCGCCAAGGCCGAGTCCGTGCCGTTTCTGGAGTACGTACGGGAGTGACGTTCGAGCCGGAGCAGCTGGGGCAGTCGGCGCATGAGCTGGCTGCCCTGCTGAAGAACCTGCGCAAGACGGCCGGGCTGCCGGGAGAGCGGTTGGCCAAGCGCTGCACCATGTCCCAGTCCAAAATCAGCAGGATCGAGAACGGCAGAGTACGACCGTCCCTTGTCGACGTGGAGCAGATCCTCCGGGCGCTGGACGCGCCGCCGGCGCTGGTGGCCGAAGTCATGGCGCTCGCTCGGATGGCCAACACAGGGTGGCAGGACTCCAGGAACCTCCGCAGGAAGGGCCTGGACAAGAAGCAGCTGGAGCTGGCCGGACTGGAGAAGTCCGCAACGGATTTCCGCTACTTCCTTCTCTCGATGATCACCGGGCTCCTGTCCACTCCGGAGTACATCCGAGCCAGCCTCGCCCACATCAGCGGTGACCACAGCAGGACGGTTGCCCGCAAACTGGAGCGCCAGGAAGTCCTGTACGACAAGTCGAAGCGGTTCACTTTCATCCTCACCGAACAGGCCGCCAGGTCTCCTTTGGTGCCGCGCGAGGCCATGGCTGTGCAGATCGACCGGCTGGCTTCCCTCACCCACCTGCCGAATGTGCGGCTCGGCGTGCTCCCTATGGAGACCAGCCTGCCCGGAAACCCGCTCAACACCTTCACGGTGTACGACGAGCGGATAGCCACGGCCGAACTGTCGGCCGGAGTAATCGTATTCCGTGACCCCAGGGACGTCCGCGGCTATCTGAGCGAATTCATGGCCTACGAGGATCTGGCGCTGTTCGGTGCGAGCGCGAGGGCGAAACTGAGTGCGTGGGCGGCCGCATATCGGGCCTGAGCCACTCATGATCTTTATTCCAAGGCGTGCATATAGGTGGCGTCCGAGAGGCGAAGAGCCCAAGAATGCGTCCATGCCGGACGAGTCGAATAGCCGCTGACAGAGCTGACAGAAAAGCGGTTCTTCACCGTCATCGATCGCACAGGAAGGCACGCCCATGCCCGGAACCGACCTGTACAGCCTGCCTCTTCCCGGAGCCGAGTTCTTCAAGGCCTGCGGAGGACCCTGCACCGAAGGGTGCGTGACCCTTTCCCGAATCGGCGAGGACACGTGGGCGCTGGGGGACAGCAAGCGCCCTGACCGGACGCCGCTGCGTTTCTCCACCGCCGAACTCGACGCGGCCGGTATCGACACGGCTCGCTTCACCGTGCCGGTCTGACCGTCCGTTCACGGAATGGCGGCCCCTGCTCTCCGAAGAGGGCGGGGCCGTCCTCCAACGCCATGGACAAGGAAGACCAGTTGCACCACCACGGCTATCTGTGGACCGGCTCCAGGAAACGGTTCGATCAAGAGGGTCATAGACGGCCCCCCTACCCCGCTCCGCCGCCCACGCCCGAGGGCGATGACGGCACCGACAGGCACAAGGCCGCCCAGCGATACAAGGAAGCAGCGGCGGAGTTCCGTACAGGTGACCTTCCGCCCATGGAGACCGCCCACTGGCTGATGAAGCCCGGAAGCCTGGTTCGGGGTACCTGGGAGGCGCCGAAGCAGGCCGCCGAATGGCTCGGGGAACGGCTCACGGAGTACGCGCCGCGGTTCATGTCCGAGGCGGACCGTGACCGCACCCGCCTGGCGGCACTGGCCGACTCGGCCGCGGCGCGTCTGGGGCGGGGCGGTGACGTATCCCACGGCTTCTACCTCGAACATCCCTCGTTCCTGTCGCTGGCCCTGGTCTGCTGCTCCCCGAACAGGACTCAGCCGTACATGGCCTGCCCTCTGCACCTCCCTCGCCTTGAGGAACGACGCGCCCGGCCATGACGTGCGCCGTGGGAGCGGGGTTTCAAGGGAGGACGCGGCCCGCTGTCAGGGCTATTCGGGCCAGTTCCTCGTGGCAGATGTCGCTGTGGGCGCCGGCCGGGGGGAGGCCGCGGGCTACTACCGCCGAGGCGTCCACGCTGACGCAGCCCGTGGCGGGGAACGGGCCGCGCAGGGCGTTCGCGAGGGTGAGTTCCTCGCGGGGCTCCACGGCCTTGATGCCGTCGAAGCCCATCGCGCCCCAGCGCTCGTCGCCGATGCCCATGATCGTGTCGGGGTCGTCGGCGAGTTTCGAGGCGGCCGGGTAGAGCACGCTCAGCGCCGTGTCGTGGCTGGAGTGGCAGGCCACCACCGGGCCGTCCACGCGGCTCTGCGCCCCGCGCAGCACCCCGCCCCGGCCGGCGGCCCACGGCAGGCGTTCGGCGAACGCGTAGTGGGAGAAGGCGCCTTGGAGGAGCGTCAGGGACTTGACGCTGCCCACGCCCTCCGGCAGGCCGCGCAGCGCGAAGGACATCAGGCGGGCGCCGAAGCTGTGGCCGATCAGGTGGACGCGCAGGGTGGGGGAGGAGCGGGCCAGCAGGCCCAGCACCGGGCCGAGGCCCAGTTGCCCGACGGTGCCCGCGCGGCGCTTCATGCCGTAGTACGAGGCCTGGCGCAGCATCTCGCGGGCGCCGTTCCACAGCCGCTTCAGTCCGCCGCCGAACAGTTCCGGCCGCGCGTCCCCGGCCTCCGCCAGCGCCTCGGTGAACCGCTCGCAGACCTTGACGGGGTCGTCCGTGAGCATCGTCGGTACGGAGCCCGAAGGGTCGTCATGGTCCACGTCCGCCGCGAACCGCGCCGCCGAACCACCCGCCGGCACCTCCGTCAACTGGCGTACCAGAGAGCCGAACTCCTCGAAGCGCGCCCGCGTGTCCGGCTGCTTCTCCAGCAGCTCGGCCAGTCGCGCCACGGTCATGACCTTGCCGGGGAAGGCGGTGTTGAGCGCGTGCCGGGTGTCCTCGTCGAGCCCGGTGCGGGTGGCGGCGGAGGCCGCCGCCGCGGACTGCGACGGGAAGTCGGGGATGGGCTCGTCCGTGAAGCGCATCGACGGCCAGAACACCCCGACGTAGCCGACGCGCACCCCCTCCGCGCCCGCGAGCAGCTTGGGGAAGGCGGCGAAGAACCGGTCGTACAGGCGCATCGCCATCGACCGGTCGTTGTTCCAGCCGTGCGCGAACAGCACCAGGTCGGTGAGGTTCGCGCGGGCGACGTCCTGCGTCAGCGCGTCGCGCTGGCCGGCGTTCACATCCCCGTCGGCGTCGAACGTCAGCTCCCAGAACGGCTTCACACTGAATTCGGCCATGGCTGTCCCCCTCGGCTCTCCGATGTGCCGCATCCTCCCGCCGCACGGGGAGCCCGGCCATACGCCGGGGAAGTGAATTGCCGGGGAGGGGCGCCCGTACGCCGGGGAGGAGCGCCCGTACGCGGGGGAGGGACGCCCGTACGCGAGGGCGGACGCCCGTACGCGAGTGCGGAGTGCCCGTACGTGCCCGAAGTGCCCGTACGGGCGCAGGGTACTTCCGGGGCCCCGCCCCGCCGCCCCGGCATGCCCTGGCCTCAGTGCCGCCGCGGCGCCGGGCTGAGGATGAGCGGCAGATACACCTCGTCCACGATGTCCGTGATCGTCTCCTCCTCGATCGGCGCGCCGAACAGCAGGAACTCGTTGCGCAGCAGGTCCGTGGCGACCGTGACCCGGCGCGATGCGAGGACCCACGGCTCGACCTCGCCGGCCTCGGCCGCCCGTTCCAGGACGGTTCTGAGCACCGCCGGGCCGGCCGGGTGCACCCGTTCCCGGATGAGTTTGGCGAACTCGGGCTCGCGCGCCGCCTCGGCGAGCAGGCCGCGCATGACGCCGCCGAAGGGGGTGCACATCTTCGCGGCCATCTGCCGCAGCACCTCGATCACGTCCGTACGCAGCGTGCCGGTGTCCGGGACGGTCATCTGGGAGATGCCGAACTTCTGCACCGCGTCCATGACCAGCTCGGGGCGGCCGGGCCAGCGGCGGTAGAGGGCGGCCTTGCTCGTACGGGCTCGGGCGGCGACCCGTTCCATCGTCATCCCGGCGTAGCCGGCCTCGACCAGCTCCTCCAACGTCGCCTTCAAAATGGCGTGTTCCAGTTCCTGGCCACGGCGGCGGGGGCCTTTGCGGTGGTCAGGGGCCGATTCCGCGGCCTGATCGGCGTTGGGTGACAGCGTCATTCCACAGAGTTTACTCAGAGGTCATTGCGTTCTCTAACTGGGAGACCTAGCCTCTCAGTTAGAGAACTGGTCGTTCTTTATGCGTCAGGGACTTCGAGGAGATCGATGACTGAGACGACTGCCGCACCAATCCAGCGAGAAGACGCACCGGCCTTCCCGAGCAACCGCACCTGCCCTTACCAACTGCCCAAGGAGTACGTCGAATTAAGGGATCAGGGTGACGTGCTCCGCAAGGTGACCCTCTTCGACGGCCGCCAGGCGTGGGTGGTGACCAAGCACGAGACGGCCCGGAAGCTGCTCGCGGACCCCCGTATCTCGTCCAACCGGCAGGACGACAACTTCCCCGCCACCTCACCGCGGTTCGCCGCGTTCCGTACCTCGCCGCAGGCGTTCATCGGCCTGGACCCGCCGGAGCACGGGCCCAAGCGGCGGATGATGATCAGCGAGTTCACGCTGAAGCGCATCAAGGGCATGCGCCCGGACATCGAGAAGATCGTGCACGGCTTCATCGACGACATGCTCGCCGCGGGCCCGACGGCTGACCTGGTCAGCCAGTTCGCGCTGCCGGTGCCGTCCCTGGTGATCTGCCGGCTGCTGGGCGTGCCCTACGCCGACCACGACTTCTTCCAGAACTGCTCCCAGCGCATGATCCAGGGGGAGGACGCGGAGGGCGCGCTCGCCGCGCGCCGGGAACTCGCGGACTACCTGGGCACACTGGTCGACAAATTCGTCGCCGAACCCGGCGCCGGGCTGCTCAGCAACCTGGCCAACGAACAGCTGTCGAAGGGCGAAGTCGACCGCGAGGGCCTGGTCTCGGACGCGATCCTGCTGCTCGTCGCGGGCCACGAGACGACCGCCTCGATGACCTCGCTGAGCGTGATCACCCTGCTGGAACACCCGGACCAGCACGCCGCGCTGCGCGACGACCCGAGCCTCATCCCGGCCGCCGTCGAGGAGCTGCTGCGCTATCTGGCCATCGCCGACATCGCGGGCGGCCGCGTCGCGACGGCCGACATCGAGATCGACGGCCAGCTGATCCGCGAGGGCGAGGGCGTGATCATCTCCAACTCGATAGCCAACCGCGACGGTTCGGTCTTCGAGTCCCCGGACGACCTCGACGTGCGCCGCCCGGCCCGGCACCACATCGCCTTCGGCTACGGGGTCCACCAGTGCCTCGGCCAGAACCTGGCCCGCCTGGAGCTCGAAATCATCCTCACGGCCCTCTTCGAGAGGATTCCGACGCTGCGGCTGGCGGTTCCGGTGGAGGAGCTGACGCTCCGTCCGGGGCATACGATCCAGGGCGTCAACGAACTGCCGGTCACCTGGTGACCGCCGCGAAAGGAGTGACCATGCGAGTGACCGCCGACCGTGACGTCTGCGTCGGCGCCGGATTGTGCGCCCTGACCGCCCCGACCGTCTTCGACCAGGATGACGATGGGCTCGTGGACGTACTCAAGAAGGAGCCGGAGGGCGCGGCCGAGCTGTCCGCCGCCCGCCAGGCGGGCAACATATGTCCGTCCGGCGCCGTTCGCATCAGCGAGTAGGCCCTTCCGCCGAGTAGTCCCTTCCGAAGGGCCGGCCCACCCCCGGGGCCGGCCCGCAGGGAAGGCAGGACGGCGCCTCGACGGCGTCTCAACGGACAAGACGCCGCAAGGTGACTATTGACGCGGACACGGCGCTGACGTGAGAGTTCCGGTCGTGCTCAACGATGCGACGCCGATGACGGCGGAAGAAGAGGAAGACGACGGCCGTCCCGGCGCGGGACCGACGGACGCGACAGGCTCGGGCGGCGCCCCGGAAGCGAGTCCGGAGCGGCCCGAGAGTCCGGAGAGCCTGCGGCGGGTGGCCGTGGCCAGCTTCATCGGCACGGCCATCGAGTTCTACGACTTCTACATCTACGGCACCGCCGCCGCCCTCGTACTCAACGACGCGTTCTTCCCGACGCTGACGCCGGTCAACGCGACGCTCGCCTCGTTCTCCACGTACGCGGTGGCGTTCGCGGCCCGGCCGCTCGGCTCCGTGATCTTCGGCCACTTCGGGGACCGCGTCGGCCGCAAGTCCGTACTCGTCGCGTCGCTGCTGATGATGGGGCTGTCCACGGCCTTCGTCGGACTGCTGCCCGGCTACTCCACGCTCGGCCTCTGGGCCCCGCTGCTGCTCGTACTGCTCCGCTTCGTCCAGGGCATCGGGCTCGGCGGCGAGTGGGGCGGGGCCGCGCTGCTGGCCGTCGAACACGCGCCGCGCGGCAGACGCGGGCTGTACGCGGCGTTCCCGCAACTCGGCCCGTCCGTGGGGTTCTTCGCCGCCACCGGGGTCTTCTGGCTGCTGTCGTCGGCGCTGAGCGACGCCGCGTTCCGGTCGTGGGGGTGGCGCGTTCCGTTCCTGCTGTCGTTCCTGCTGGTGGGGGTCGGGCTGTTCGTCCGGCTGAAGATCAGCGAGACGCCGGTGTTCGCGCGGGTGATGGAGCGGCAGGAGGCCAGCAAGGTCCCCACGCTGGACGTACTGCGCCGGCACTGGCGCGAACTCCTGCTCGGCGCGGGCGGGATGATCATCGCGTACGGCCTCTTCTACACCGCCACCACCTACTGCCTCGCGTACGCCACCAAGAACCTCGGCATCGCCCGTTCCACCATGCTCGGCCTGTCGATGGCCGCGTGCCTCTTCCTCGCCGCCGGCACCTGGCTGGCCTCGACCCGCTCCGACGCGCGCGGCCGCCGCAAGGTCGTCCTCGCGGGGACCGCGCTCGCGGTGGTCTGGGGCCTGGTCCTCTTCCCGCTGCTCGACACCGAGCAGCCGGTCCTGATCGCCCTGGCGCTGGGCGGCGCGCTGTTCTGCATGGGCGTCGTGTACGGGCCCATGGGCGCCTACCTCCCCGAACTCTTCGGCCCCCGCGTCCGCTACTCCGGCGCCTCCCTCGCCTACAACCTCGGCGGCGTCCTCGGCGGCGCCGTCTCCCCCCTCGTCGCCACCCGCCTCCAGCCCGTCTGGGGCTCCGCCTCGGTGGGCTGGTACGTGAGCGCCATGGCCGTGGTCTCGCTCCTGTGCGTCCTGTCCCTCCCGGAGACGCGGGAGCGCGAACTGGTCTGAGTCCTTTGGCGCCCACGCGAACCGGTCTGAGCCCCCGGCGCCCACGTGACGCCCGCCGTGCTCCCCGGAGGGGAGGGCGGGGCTCGTGTTCGCCCTCCCCGCGTCGTGCGCTCCCGGCATACTGGGGCCCGGTGGCCGCCGCCCCCGCTCGCCCGTCGTACGCCCGCTCGCCGTGTTCGCGAAAGGACGCCAAGGACGCCATGGGTATCACCGCTCCGCTCTACGCCCTGTACGCGAACCGGCTGCGCCGCCAGGTGCAGGACGGATCGCTGCCCGAGCACATCGGGCTGATCATGGACGGCAACCGCCGGTGGGCGCGGCAGATGGGGATGGCCGATACCAGCCAGGGCCACCAGCGCGGCGCCGAGCACGTCGAGGACGTGCTGTCCTGGTGCGAGGCGCTGGGGATCAAGCACATCACGGTGTTCGTCTGCTCCACGGAGAATCTGCGGCGGCGCGAGGACAGCGAGGTCGCCTACCTCATGAAGCTCATCGAACAGGTCGCCCACGACAAGCTGTGCCGCCCCGACGCCCGCTGGCAGGTGCACATCGCGGGCACGCTCGACGTCCTGCCCGACAGCACGGCCCACGCCCTCAAGAACGCCGTCGAGGCCACCCGCTCCTGCCCCACCGGGGCGCATGTCACCCTCGCCATCGGCTACGGCGGCAGGCAGGAGGTCATCGACGCCCTGCGGGAGCTGATGACCGAGCGCGCGGCCGAGGGCCAGACGCTGACCGAGCTCGCGGCCTCCCTCACCGTGGACGACATCGCCCAGCACCTCTACACGGCCGGGCGCCCCGACCCCGACCTCGTCATCCGCACCAGCGGCGAGCAGCGGATGTCGAACTTCCTGCTCTGGCAGAGCGCCTACTCCGAGCTGTACTTCTGCGAGGCGTACTGGCCCGCCTTCCGCGAGATCGACTTCCTGCGCGCGCTGCGCAGCTTCTCCGCGCGGGAGCGGCGGTACGGCGGCTGAGCGGGGGCGGGG
>NZ_JBHVHQ010000310.1:0-8924 GCF_042800135.1 Streptomyces sp. NPDC057654
GCCGTGAATTCCGCCTCCTCGACATCACGCGGAGTTCCCTTCCGCAGGTCGATATGGTCTTCTCCCGGGACTGCCTGGTGCACTTCGACGACGCGGCCGTGCGGGCCGCGCTGGAGAACATCAAACGCAGCGGCGCCGCGTATTTCGCCGCGACCACCTTCACGGACCGGACCGACAACGCCCCCGATATCGAGACCGGCGGCTGGCGCTCGCTCAACCTCTGCCTCGCGCCGTTCTCCCTCCCCGCCCCGAGCCATGTCATCAACGAGAACTGCTCGGAGGTGTACGTGGCCCAGGAAGGCGATACGGGCGTCCGGTACGACTTCACCGACAAGTCGATCGGCGTCTGGCGCGTCGCCGACCTGTAGGCACCGCACAGCCGATCCGTAGGCCCAGGCCCGTAGACGCCGCACAGCCGACCCGCAGGCACAGGACCGTAGGCGCCGCACAGCTCACGGCCGCTCGCCGGCCGCCTCGTCGGGGGTGCCGCCGAACGCGTCCACGATCTTCCAGGCGTCGCGGCACATCTCCTGATGGCATCGCTCGCCGAGCGCCTCGTGAACGCGCTTCTCCACGGCGGCGACCCGCCGCTCCGCGTCCTCCCAGACGCGGCGTCCCTGCTCGGTCGGCTCGATGAGCAGAACGCGCTTGTGGACCGGGTGGCGGCGGCGGTGCAGATGGCCCGCCTTGAGCAGCGCGGTCACGTTCTGCGCCACGGTCTGCGGGCGCAGCCCGGCGTCGCGCGCGAGATCGGCGGCGGACATCGGACCGTACACGGCGAGCCGGTTGAGCGTGCCGTACTGGGCCATGGTGAGGCAGAGCGGTTTGAGCTCGTCGTCGAGGGCCTTCAGCAGGGTCCTGTTCACCTGCCACAGGGCGTACTCAAGCCGCCCCTCGTGCGCATCGCTGACCGTTTCGACTTCGACGCGCGGCGGCGTTCGGGGCATCGCTGATTCCACCTCTCATACTCGCCCCAGTTTGGCATGCCCGCCGTACGGACCTGCGGTTTGCCCGGGAGTCGGAGGCGACCGGGAATCCGGCCGGGCGTTTGACTCGCCCAGGATGACAGGCTTACTGTCAACTTGCCAGTAAGCCTGTCACAGAACAACATCAGGAGCACCTCCATGCCCACCGCCGAGACCCGCCCGACCTTCCTCCTCGTCCACGGCGCCTGGCACCGGCCCACCTGCTGGGAGCCGCTCCAGGACGCCCTCGCCGCCGAGGGGTGGCAGTCCCGCACGGTGGCCCTGCCGAGCGGCGGCCCGCAGTCCACGCCCAGCGCGGGCATGTACGCCGACGCCGAAGAAATCTCCGCGCAGTTGCGGCAGATACCGGGCCCGGTGGTCGTCGTCGGCCACTCCTACGGCGGCTTCCCGGTCACCCAGGCTGCCGGGGACCACCCGAACGTCACCCGCCTCGTCTACCTCGCGGCGTACGTGCCCGCGGAGGGCGAGTACACCCGCGGCATGCACGGCGTCCCGCAGACCGACGACCTGGAGGGCTCCGCCCCCGGTCTCGGAGACACCCGGAACGTGCTGTACCAGGACCTGACCGACGAGCAGGCCGAACGCGCCATTGCTCAACTCGTCGAACAGAGCAAGCGGTCGTTCCACGAGCCGATCACCCAGGCGGCGTGGCGGACCGTGCCCTCCACGTACGTATTCTGCGAAGAGGACCGGGCGCTCCAGCCCGCGATGCAGGAGAAGATGGCCGCGCGCACCGGGCACGTCGAGCGCATCGCCAGGAGCCACTCCCCCTTCCTGTCCGCGCCCGCCGAGTTGGCGTCCCTGCTCGGCCGTATCGCTTCGTCCCAGGACTGACACCACTGACCCGACAGACCGTCAATTGCCTTGATAAGCAGGAAGATTGAACGGGCGGCCGGGCGGATCCGTCACATCGGCAGCGACAGCAGCCGCATCGGTCCGCTCGGCCACACCGCTTCCTCCCGAAGCGGCAGCCACATCGAGCGGAGCGGCATGACGATCGGTCCGTCGGGCTGGTCGACCCGCACGTTGTCCTTCAGCAGCCGCCAGCCCAGCCGCTCGTAGACGGGGACGCGGTCCGGCCGGCAGAAGAGGAACCCGAACTCCAGGCCCCGCCCGCGCCCGTGTTCCACCGCGGACGCCACGACCGTACGGGCCAGCCCGCGTCCCCGCTGTCCGGGCGCGACGATGACGCTGCCGACGCCGGTCGCCCGGAAGCGGGCGCCGCCCACCGACAGCGGCACCGGCACGTACCCCGCGTGCGCCACGAGCCGGCCGTCCAGCCGTATGCCGAAGTGCTCCTCCGTGGGACGCCAGACCAGGCCGGACCCCTTGACCTCGAAGGGGTCGAGGACGTCCCCCCTGATCTCGTCGAACTCGCTCGCCGTGTACCGCGCGAGCCGCGTGACGGCCGGCGGTCCGTTCATCGGATTCCAGTCCATCCCCGCATGATGGCGTCACCCGGCCGGGCGCGGCACCGGGCCTCGCCCCATCTGGGGGAAATCCCCCGCGCCGAGGGTCTGGCGGCCCTCACCCGGGCGTGAGCCCGGCCCGTACCAGCGCGAGGATCTCGTCGTCGGCGAGCCCGAGATCCCGCGCCTGGGCGACCAGTTCGCGCGCGCCCTCGATGAGGCGGGCGCGGGACGGGGAGGCGCCGGCGGTGATGACGGCGCCGCGGCCGCGCCGCAGCTCCAACAGCCCTTCGTCGCGAAGGCGTTGGTAGCCGCGGAGCACGGTGTGGACGTTGACGCCGAGGGAGCGGGCGAGTTCGCGGGCGGCGGGCAGGCGTTCGCCCGTACGTACCGTGCCGTCGGCGATGGCGCCGCGGACGCATCCGGCGATCTGGTCGCCGAGCGGGAGCGGGGAGCCCGGGTCGACGCGGAAGAGCACGTCAGCTCCTGCTGCCACCGGGACCCGAGGGGGTGGGCCGCCGGTCGATGAGGGTGTTGAGGAGTCCGGCGGCGGTGTCGGCGTCGCCGGTGGTGACGACGAATTCGCTGCCGGTGGCGAGCCGCAGGCTGATGGCTTCGCCGGAACGCAGTACGACGCCGCTGCGGCCGGGCCGCACACGGTAGCCCCAGCCGCCGAAGTCCCTGAAGACGCGGATGTCGCAGGCGTGCGCCTCTTCGATGCGGCTGAGCGGTATGTGGATGCGCGGGAGGGGGAGGACGCGCGGGGCGAGGCGGAGGCCGTCCTGGTCGACGGTGACACGGACGGAGCCGAAGAGGGCGGCGGTGAGGCCGAGCAGGAGCGGCGGGACGCCCGGCCAGCCTCCGACGGTGGCCATGAGGACGATTCCGGCGCAGGCCGCCGCGACGCCGAGGAGGGCCAGGGAGAGGGAGCCGATGGTGCGCGTCCAGGCGGCGCGCTCGTCGGCGGCGAGGCCGAGCCGTGCGGCCTGGGGCGCATGGGCGTCCTGGGGCGCGGGCCGGGGGGCCGGGGGACCGAACCGGGTGATGAACCAGCCGATCGCGGCGGCCACGGCGGCGGCGGCGAGCGCCAGGGGGAGCTGCCGCCATATGGGGAAGCGCATGTCCGCCCCGTCGGCGACGTCGACGCCGGCGTACAGGAACGCGCAGGACAGGTAGTTCAGGAGGACGGCGACGGCATAGCTGATCGCCATGAAGCCGCGCTGGGCGCGGGGCGGGCCGCCGGCGAAGAAGTGGAGGGAGGCGAAAACGGCGCCGGTGACCAGCGTCATGACGAGGGGGACCCAGAGGATGGCACCCAATGAGGTGAATCCGTCGGGCTTGCCGCCGGAGCCGAAGTGGGTGGCCATGGGGTCGGGGAGCCGGGCGTGCAGCGCGGTGTAGACACCGGCTACGACCAGGGCTCCGGCCAGAAAGGGCAGGGCCGCGAAGGCGGCGGCCCAGGGGCTGCGGTGCGTGGCGGTAGGCGCCGACGCGCGAGAACCAGTCATAGTGAACCTCCCGTTGTTTGCATAGTAGTAGAACAACTGCCGCTTAGGGTCGATTCGCAGGGAATCTCATATCTGAGATACCGTCTGTCGCATGACAGACGCGTACCTCGCCCGCATCGGCAAGCTCATCCGTGACGCCCGACAGCACCGGGGATGGACCCAGACGCATCTCGCGGATGCCCTGGGCACCAGCCAGAGCGCGGTCAATCGCATCGAGCGCGGCAACCAGAACATCAGCCTTGAGATGATCGCCCGAATCGGTGAAGCGCTCGACAGTGAAATCGTCTCGCTCGGGTACGCGGGGCCCATGCATCTGCGCGTGGTCGGCGGACGCCGGCTCTCGGGCTCCATCGACGTGAAGACGAGCAAGAACGCGTGCGTGGCGCTGCTCTGCGCGACGCTGCTCAACGCGGGCCGCACGACGCTGCGCCGGGTGGCCCGGATCGAGGAGGTCTACCGGATCCTGGAGGTGCTCGGCTCCATCGGCGTACGGGCCCGCTGGATCAACGACGGCAACGACCTGGAGATCGTGCCGCCGGCCGAACTGGACCTCGCCGCCATGGACACCGAGGCCGCCCGCCGCACCCGCAGCGTCATCATGTTCCTCGGCCCGCTGCTGCACCGGCTGGACCGGTTCAAGATCCCGTACGCGGGCGGCTGCGACCTCGGCACCCGGACCGTGCAGCCGCACATGACGGCGCTGCGCCACTTCGGCCTGGAGGTGACGGCGACGGACGGCACGTACCACGCGGAGGTCGACCGGTCCGTGGCCCCCACCCGCGCCATCGTGCTGACCGAGCGCGGCGACACGGTCACGGAGAACGCGCTGCTGGCCGCCGCCCGGCACGAGGGCGTCACCGTCATCCGCAACGCCAGCTCCAACTACATGGTCCAGGACCTCTGCTTCTTCCTGGAGGAACTGGGCGTACGGGTGGAGGGCGTCGGCACCACGACCCTGACGGTGCACGGCGTGCGCCACATCGACCGCGATGTGGACTACGCGCCCTCCGAGGACCCGGTGGAGGCGATGAGCCTGCTGGCGGCGGCCGTGGTGACGGAGTCGGAGCTGACGATCCGTCGAGTGCCGGTGGAGTTCCTGGAGATCGAGCTCGCGGTCCTGGAGGAGATGGGCCTCGACCACGAACGCACCCCGGAATACCCCGCCGACAACGGCCGCACCCGACTGATCGACCTGACCGTACGCCCGTCGAAGCTGCGCGCCCCGATCGACAAGATCCACCCGATGCCGTTCCCGGGCCTCAACATCGACAACGTCCCCTTCTTCGCGGCCATCGCGGCAGCCGCCCAGGGCCAGACCCTCATCCACGACTGGGTCTACGACAACCGCGCCATCTACCTCACCGACCTCACCCGCCTGGGCGCCGACGTCAAACTCCTCGACCCGCACCGCGTGTTGGTGGAAGGCCCCACCCGCTGGCGCTCCGCCGAAATGATGTGCCCCCCGGCCCTGCGCCCCGCCGTCGTCGTCCTCCTCGCCATGATGGCGGCGGAGGGCACCTCCGTCCTGCGCAACGTGTACGTGATCAACCGCGGCTACGAGGACTTGGCGGAACGCCTCAACTCGATCGGGGCGCAGATCGAGACGTTCCGGGACATCTGAGGGGCGCGGACCGCCGCCCTCTCCTCTCCAGCCGCTTCGTGGGGCGCTTCGTGGGCCACATGGGGCGTTCGCGGGCCCTTTGTCGCTGAACCGTGACGCGGCTGTAGCGCCGCCAACTCCTGGCGCTCTGTGCTTCGTCGGCGAGGATCGCCAGAATGAGTAGTACTGGCCGACGAAGCACCACACAAGCGGTGTCGACCACCACGCCCCTTCATGGCGGACCGCCCGAGTGCCACGCCGGCTGTTCCCTGTGCTCTGCGTGAACCGCCTCGGAGCGGCCTGCCTGGGGGCAAGAGGGAGGGCTGGGATTGAACGGGGATGGCGTTGTCACGGTACGGGTCGCCGCGGACCAGGACTACGACGCGCAGGAGTTGACCTCACTGGCACGGGAACTGCGCCGAGAGCTCCTCGAACTCGACGTGGAAGATGTCCAGTTGGCGGAGATGGAGCGCCTCCCGGCGGGGGCGAAAGGGCTGGGCGCGACCGTCGGCACGCTGCTGGTGCGCAGGGGCGTCTCGGTCGCGGTCCGGCACCTCGTAGAGGCCGTTCGCAGGTGGGCGGCGCGGGACCTGGCGCGGTCGGCCGAGATCGAGATCGACGGCGTCCGGCTCAATGTGACGGGCATTTCAGACAACCAGCAGAAGCAGTTGATCGATGTCTACCTCGAACGTCTCGGCTCTCGCACCTGAACTGTCGGACGGCCCGCGTTCGGCGCTGGTCGTCGCGACATCCGAATACCAGGACCGTGCGCTGGCGCAGCTGCGCTCCCCCGTCCAGGACGCGCACGAGCTGGCCGACGTACTGAGCTCGCCCGAGGTGGGCGGGTTCCATGTCACCACGCTCAGCAACCCGACCGAGCGTCAACTGCGGCGCGGGGCACATGACTTCCTGCGCGGGCGCGGGCCAGGTGAACTGCTGGTGGTGTACCTCTCCTGCCATGGCGTGCAGGACGGTCGCGGGCAGCTGTACTTCGCCGCCTCGGACACGGAGAAGGATCTGCTGGCTTCGACCGGCGTGCCGTCGAAGTGGCTGACCGACCGGCTGGACGAGTGCCGCGCCAAACGCCAAGTGCTGATCCTGGACTGCTGCTTCTCCGGCGGATTCGCCCTCGGCGCGAAGGCCGTCGGCGACGGGCTGCTTCTGGAGGAGCAGTTGTCCAGCCGGGGCCGCGGACGGATGGTGCTGACCGCCTCTCGGGAGGGCGAGTACTCCTTCGAGGGAGCATCGCTGCTCACCGGCTCCTGCGGGACCGCGGGCGATGCGCTGAACACCGCGTCAGTGTTCACGGCCGGTCTGGTCGAGGGCCTGCGCACCGGCGCAGCGGATCTGGACCGGGACGGCCTGGTGTCCGTGGAGGACGCATATCAGTACGCGTTCGACTACGTACAGGCGCGGAACCACAACCAGACCCCGCAGCGCTGGCTGTTCGGCGGCGAGGGGACGATCTGGCTCGCACGCAATCCGGCGGGCGTGCCGGTCAGCGCGGCCCCGCTGCCTGCGAGGCTGATCGAGGCGCTGGAGGACGGGCGTCCGTACGTACGCCTCGGTGCGGTGAACGAGCTGGCCGAGTGGCTCGCGTGCGACGACCCTGCCCGAGTACTGGCGGCCTCGGAGCGATTACAGGTCATCGCGGAGGAAGACGCTCCGCGCGTCGCCCTTGCCGCGCGCCGGGCTTTGGAGGGCCTTTCGGACGGCGGGGCTCGGACCGCCTCGAAGGGCGCGCGGGTGGTTTCTCCACCACCGCCCGCCGCCGGGGACGGGCCGGCGGACGTACGGCCGTACGAGCCGTACGAGCCAGGTGGCGGCGACGCGGCGGCCCAACTCTCTCCCGGCCGACCCGGCGGGGCCCCGGCCCACGGCCGAGAAGACGCCCACCCCGGACTCGTACCCACGGACGCGAAGAAGCCCGACCGGCTCTCGCCCGCCGCGATGCTCGACGCCTTCGCGGCGACGGTGGAGAAGCAGTGGCGGCGGGCCGCGCTCGACCGGGGGCTCCATCCGGCGCCCATCCCGCTGCGCTGGACATGGTCGCGGCGCGCGGTGACGGGACCGGAGTCGTCGGCCTTCGGGAACGCCGACGACCCGCTCCTGATCCCGCTGATCCCGGGCGTCCGCACGGCCGAGGCCGGCGCCGTACGGGAGGGAGGCGCCCAGGGCCTCTTCCATGTCTACGGCGGGCTGCGCTCCGGCCGGGCCGTCGTCCTCGGCGCCCCCGGCAGCGGGAAGTCCGACGCGGCGGTCCTCACCGTGCTGCGCGCCCTGGAACACCGCCGAGGGCTCGGCCCGGCCGAGCGCGCGAGCTGCCCCGTACCGGTGCTGCTGAGCGTCGTGGGCTGGGACGGCCGGCACCTGAACGGCTGGCTGATCACCCGGCTCACGGACGACTACCTCTTCGCACGCGAGAGCGCGGCCCATCTGGTCGAGGACGGCGGTATTTCCCTGTTCCTGGACGGCTTCGACGAAATGGCGCCCGCCCTGCGCCAGGCCGCGCTCCGGGAGATCGACCGCCGGGCCGTGTACCGCGTCATGCTCTTCTCCCGCCCGCGCGAGTACGAGGAAGCCGTACGGTCCGGGCTCCTCCATGGGGCGGCGGCGCTGGAACTGTCGACGGTGACGCGGGCCGACGCGGTCGGCTTCCTCGAACACTGCCAGCCCGTGCCGCCCCCGGAGCCCTGGCAGCGGCTCATCGCGCACCTCGGCGAGCAGCAGGACAGCGTCGTCTCCGCGGCCCTGGACACGCCGCTGACGCTCACGCTCATGCGGGACGCCTTTCCCGACGACCGCATCGCCGACGTGGACGAGATGCTCGTACCGGGGCGGTTCGGGTCGCGGGACGAGGTGGTCGAGTACCTCTTCAGCCGGTTGATCACGGTGCGCTACGGCGCTTCGGATCCATCCGCCGCCCACCCTTCCTACGCGCCGGAGCAGGTGGAGCAGTGGCTCAGCAACCTGGCCGCCGTCATGGCCCGGCGCGGAGAACGCAGCATCGACTGGCGCCGCATGCAGTGGTGGGCGCCAGCCTGGCCTCGTGTCCTCATGACGGCGGCGGTGGGCCTGGTCCTCGGAGTGCTCGGCGGCATGGTGGTTTTCGGCCCCGGCGGGTACGTCTACGGGGCGGAGCTCTCCGGCGTCGTCGGCGGAATCGTCTTCGGAACCCTGGTGGGCACCAGCGTCGGCGCGGTGGTGGGGGCCATCACGGAGTTCCGTGACCTCGACCCGAGTCGGCGCAGGCGTCTTCGCGTGCGCGGCAGCGGGCGGCGACGGAACCTCAACCTGCCCGTAGGCACGATGGCGGGCATCGTGACGCTCATCCTGGGGCACGGCACGTGGCTGAGCGTGGGACCGGTGTCGCTTCTCGGCTACCTCACCGCCGCCCTCGCCACCTTGACCGTCGGTGGGG
>NZ_JBHVHQ010000311.1:0-8886 GCF_042800135.1 Streptomyces sp. NPDC057654
CATTGTTCACGTCGTCCGTGTCCTCGCTGGACATCAGGCTCAGGCACTCGGTCCCCGCCGGCTCCGGCGGGGCGCCCTTGCCCAGCCCCTGGGTGAGGAAGGACTTGCCGTCGGGCAGCCGGTCGCGCACCGACTTCTCGGACTGCCCCACCTTGATCGCGTCGTACTGATCCGGCTCTATCATGCTGCGCTGCACGACGTCCCAGAGCTTCATCCCGCCGAGGACGAGGGCGGCCACGACGATCAGCACCACCATTCCGCACCCCAGGGCGCAGCCCCCGCGTCGCTTGTTTCTGTTCACTGCTTTCGCCAGCTCCTTGGGCAGGCCGTTCCCTTCGATGACCGGATCACTGTCACCGTGGGAGCCCGTCCGGTGCTGCCGCCGAAGGTCGTCCGACGAGTCGACGAACGTCGCCTGCCTCGGCTCCGGCGCGGGCGCGTCCGGCCCGGCCGGGGCGTACGGCAGCACTCCCGCCAGCCGGAACCCGCCGTCCGGCGTCGGACCGGCGTGCACCATGCCGCCGACCAGCCGGGTCCGCTCGCCGAGCCCGGTCAGCCCCTGGCCGCCGCTGACCGCGGCCCGCCCGGCCCCGGCCGGCGCCGGGCCGTTGACGACCTCCACGACCAGGGAGTCCGCGTCGTAGTGCAGGGCGAGTTCGATCGGCGCGCCCGGCGCGTGCTTGTGGGCGTTGGTCAGCCCCTCCTGCGCGACGCGGTACGCGGCGTGGTCGGCGGCCGGGGTGAGGGGCCGCGGTTCCCCGGCGCGCCGCAGCACCACGCTCGTACCGGCGGCGCGGGAGGACTGCGCGAGGGCCTCGATGCCGTCCGCGACGCCCGCGGCGGGGCCGGGTTCCTGCTGCGGGTCGGGGGCCTGGGTGCCGTCCCGCAGCAGTCCCACCACCTCGCGCAGTTCGCGCATCGCGGTGACGGACGCCTCCCGCAGGACGCCGACGGCCTCCCGCTGCCGACCCGTCAGCTCGCTGTCGACCTCCAGCGCGCCGGTGTGCACGGAGATGAGGGCGAGCTGGTGGCCGAGGCTGTCGTGCATGTCCTGCGCGATGCGCTGGCGCTCCCGCAGCCGGGCCTGACCGGCGATCATCTCGCGTTCGCGCAGCAGCTGGGCGTTGTAGTCGCGCAGTGTGTCCAGCAGCGTGTGGCGCTGCGAGGAGTAGCGGCTGATCAGGCCGGGCAGCAGGATCAGGGCCAGCATCAGCAGGGCGCCGAAGATCACGGACGACAGGAGGACGCGGGGGAGGTCCTGCACCATGGACGCGGCGACGCTCAGGACGTACGCGGACGCGAAGACGGCGGTGGCCCGGCCGTGCGCGGCGATCCGCTTCCCGGCCGACCAGGCGGCGACGGGGACCAGCGGGAGCAGGCCCGGGAGCACGATCCCGCCGACGGCGGTCAGCAGCAGTACGGATGCGGGCAGCACCCGGCGCAGCGGCGACAGCAGCGCCACGGCGATGGCCACCGTGACGGTCCGCGGCGTGTCGCTGACCGTGTCCTCCAGCGGCAGGGACAGCAGTCCCAGCATCAGGCTCAGGAGCGTCTCGCCGATGATCCGGCCGACGGACCACATGCCGGGCGCGAAGAGCCGCCGGAACGCCTCGGCCAGCCGCCGCGGCGCCCGGCGCAGTTCGTCCGCCGCGCTTCCCCCGATACCCCCGTTTTTCACAAGTCTCACGCGACCACGGTAAACATCTCCCTTCGCGGTCGCAGTCACCGTTGGTCGCGGCCCGACGCGACGAAAGTCGTGGGGGCGGGCGCAGAGTGGAAGGGGATAGTCCGGATCGTGTACGCGCCCTCACAGGGAGTCGCGAGGCGGTCTGGTTAGGGTGGGGCATGGCCCGGCGCCGGCGGAATCGATGCCTCAGATGCCGTCAGATGCCATCAGGTGTCGTCGGGACTGCTGCGCACAGCCTCCCACCTGCGATAGGACTGGTGCATGGTGAAGATCCTCATCTCAGCGGACATGGAGGGCGCCACCGGGGTCACCTGGCCGGCCGATGTGCTGCCGGGCGCCTCGCAGTGGGAGCGCTGCCGGCATCTGTTCACCTCGGACGTGAGCGCGGCCGCGGCCGGGTTCTTCGCCGGGGGCGCCGACGAGGTGCTGGTCAACGAGGCGCACTGGTCCATGCGCAACCTGCTGGTGGAGGAGTTGGACGAGCGGGCCCAACTCCTCGTCGGCAAGCACAAGAGCCTGAGCATGGTCGAGGGCGTGCAGCACGGCGACGTGGACGGCATCGCCTTCGTCGGCTACCACACCGGGGCCGGCACGGCAGGCGTCCTCGCCCACACCTACCTCGCCAATTCCCTCACCGGCGTCTGGGTGGACGGCGCGCGCGCCAGTGAGGGGCTGCTGAACTCCCTGGTCGTCGCCGAATACGGTGTGCCCGTGGTGCTGGTGACGGGCGATGACCTGACCTGCGAGGACGCCAAGGGCTATGCGCCGCGCGCCCGTTCGGTCGCGGTCAAGGACTATGTGTCGCGGTACGCGGCGGTCTGCCGCACCCCGGCGCGTACGGCGTCCGACATCAGGGCCGCGGCGCAAGAAGCCGTGTCCCTGGCACGGCGGCACGAACCGGTGCAGGCCGGACCACACACCGTGGAGATCGAGTTCGACGCCGAACATCTGGCGGGCGCCGCGACGGTGGTGCCCGGCGTGGAGATCACCGGCGAGCGCCGCGTCGCCTACACCACGACGACCATGTACGAGGGCATCCGCGCCTTCAAGGCGGTCACCACCGTCGTGTCGGCCGCGGTGGAGGAGCAGTATGGCTGAGGAGTCCCTGAGCGAGGGCAACGAAGGCAAGGGCGACGACGACGGAGGGGCCGGGGGCGTCGGCGGCCGGGTGGACAGAGCGGCCCTCGACGAGGTCGTCCGCTTCACCAGCGAGCTGATCCGCATCGACACCACCAACCGGGGCGGCGGCGACTGCCGGGAGCGGCCCGCCGCCGAATACGTCGCCGAGCGCCTCGCCGACGCGGGCATCGAACCGACGCTGCTGGAGCGGGAACCTGGCCGTACGAACGTCGTCGCCCGCATCCCCGGCGCCGACCCCGGCGCGGACGCGCTGCTCGTCCACGGCCACCTCGACGTGGTGCCCGCCGAGCCCGCCGACTGGAGCGTGCACCCCTTCTCCGGGGAGATCCGCGACGGCGTGGTCTGGGGGCGCGGCGCGGTCGACATGAAGAACATGGACGCGATGGTGCTCGCCGCCGTACGGGCCTGGGCGCGGTCCGGGGTGCGGCCGCCGCGCGACATCGTGCTGGCCTTCACCGCCGACGAGGAGGACAGCGCCGTCGTCGGCTCCGGCTTCCTCGCAGAGGAGCACGCGGACCTCTTCGAGGGCTGCACGGAGGGCATCAGCGAGTCCGGCGCGTTCACCTTCCACGCGGGCGGCGGGCTGCGGCTCTATCCGGTGGGGGCGGGGGAGCGCGGCACGGGCTGGCTCAAGCTCACCGCGCGCGGGACCGCGGGCCACGGCTCCAAGGTGAACCCGGACAACGCTGTCAGCAACCTCGCGGCGGCCGTCTCCCGGATCGCCGACCACCAGTGGCCCGTCCGCCTCACCCCGACCGTACGGGCCGCGCTCACCGAACTGGCCGCGCTGCACGGCATCGAGGCCGACCTGGACGCCGCCGACTTCGACGTCGACGAACTCCTCGGCAAGCTGGGCCCCGCCGCCGCGCTCGTCGCCCCGACGGTCCGCAACAGCGCCAACCCGACCATGCTCGACGCCGGATACAAGATCAACGTCATCCCGGGCACCGCCGTCGGGCACGTCGACGGGCGGATGGTGCCGGGCGGCGAGGAGGAGTTCCACGCCACGCTGGACCGGCTCACCGGGCCGGACGTGGAGTGGGAGTTCCAGCACCGGGAGGTGCCGCTCCAGGCGCCCGTGGACTCCCCGACGTTCGCGGCGCTGCGGGCCGCGATCGAGAAGTTCGACCCGACCGGGCGCCCGGTGCCGTACTGCATGTCCGGCGGCACGGACGCCAAGCAGTTCTCCCGGCTGGGCATCGTGGGCTATGGCTTCTCGCCGCTCAAACTGCCCGTCGGCTTCGACTACCAGGCGCTTTTCCACGGCGTGGACGAGCGGGTGCCCGTGGAGGCGCTGCACTTCGGCGTCCGCGTGCTCGACGACTTCCTGATGCGGGCGAATCGTCCCTGCCCGGCTGCCGACGCGTCCCGCCCGAGCCGGACCGCGGTCCGTTGAAAGCGCGCTCGAACCCTGCTGAAGTCTCTTCGGCAGGCATACCCGACCCGCACCGTCCCCCGCCCACAGGAGGCGTAGCCATCATGACGACCACGGCGCCCTACGGAGCCTGGCCCTCCCCGATCGATGCCGCGCTCGCCGCCTCGCGGGACGGCCGGCCCGGCTTCCTGGGCACGGTCGGCGACGAGGTGTGGTGGATCGCGCCCCGCCCCGAGGAGGCCGGCCGGCGCGCCCTGATGCGGCTGCGCGCCGACGGCGTCGAGGAGACGCCGCTGGCCGCGCCGTGGAACGTCCGCACCAGGGTCATCGAGTACGGCGGCCAGCCGTGGGCGGGCGCGCCGCGCGAGGAGGGCGGCCCGCTGATCGTCTTCAGCGACTTCGCCGACCAGCGGCTGTACGCGTACGAGCCGGACGGCCCGGACGGCGCCGCACCCCGCCCCCTGACCCCCGTCTCGGCCCTCGGCGGCGGGTTGCGGTGGGCTGACCCCGTCGTCCACCTGGACCGGGGCGAAGTCTGGTGCGTGCTGGAGGAGTTCACCGGCGAGGGCCCGACCGACGTGCGCCGCGTCATCGCGGCCGTACCGCTGGACGGCACGGCGGCCGAGGACCGGGGCGCGGTCCGCGAACTGACCGACGACCGGCACCGGTTCGTGACCGGCCCCCGGCTCTCGCCCGACGGGCGGCAGGCGGCCTGGATCGCCTGGGACCACCCGCGGATGCCCTGGGACGGCACGGAGCTGCGGGTCGCGGAGACCGCCGCCGAGGGCGGGTTCACGGGGGCGCGCACGGTGCTGGGCGGACCCGGCGAGGCGGTCGCCCAGGCCGAATGGGCCGCAAACGGAACGCTGCTGGCGGCCACCGACCGTACCGGCTGGTGGAACCTGCACGCGGTGGATCCGGCCACCGGCGCGACCACCGCGCTGTGCCCGCGCGACGAGGAGTTCGCGGGCCCGCTGTGGATGCTCGGCGAGCGCTGGTTCGCGCCGCTGGAGAACGGCATGGTCGCCGTCGTCCACGGCCGCGGCACCACCGCGCTGGGCATACTCGACCCGGAGAGCGGCGAACTCGTCGACTCGGCGGGCCCCTGGACGGAGTGGGCCCCCACCCTGGCGGTCCACGGCACCCGCGTCTTCGGCGTCGCCGCCAGCCCCCGCACCGCCTACGAGGTGGTCGAGCTCGACACGTGTACGGGCCGCAGCCGGGTCACGGCCGCCGCGCACACCGACCCCGTGGACCCCGCCTACTACCCCGAGCCGCTGATCCGCGTCTTCACCGGCCCGGACGGCCGGGACATCCACGCCCACGTCCACCCGCCGCACAGCCCCGGCCACACGGGCCCCTCCGGCGAACTGCCGCCCTACGTGGTGTGGGCCCACGGCGGCCCCACCGGCCGCGTCCCGCTCGTACTGGACCTGGAGATCGCCTACTTCACCTCGCGCGGCGTCGGGGTCGTGGAGGTGAACTACGGCGGCTCGACGGGGTACGGGCGCGACTACCGCAACCGGCTGCGCGAGAGCTGGGGCGTGGTCGACGTCGAGGACTGCGCCGCCGTCGCCGAGGCGCTCGCCGACGAGGGCACCGCCGACCGGGCGCGGCTCGCCATCCGCGGCGGCAGCGCGGGCGGCTGGACCACCGCCGCCTCACTCACCTCCACCGGCCTCTACGCCTGCGGAACCATCAGCTACCCCGTCCTCGACCTCGTCGGCTGGGCGGCCGACGGCACCCACGACTTCGAGTCCCAGTACCTCCACACCCTCATCGGCCCGCCGTCCGAGGTCCCCGACCGCTACCGCGACCGCTCCCCCCTGCACCGCGCCGCCCACCTCTCCGCGCCCTTCCTGCTCCTCCAGGGCCTGGACGACCCGATCTGCCCGCCCGTCCAGTGCGAACGCTTCCTCGAAGCCCTCAAGGGCCGCGCCATCCCCCACGCCTACCTCACCTTCGAAGGCGAGGGCCACGGCTTCCGCCGCGCCGACTCCATGATCCGCGCCCTGGAAGCCGAACTCTCCCTGTACGCCCAGGTATTCGGCTTCGCCACGGACGTACCGGCGCTGCGGCTCGACGGGTGAGCGGGTGAACGGCGCGGTACGGGCCCCGGCGGCGGGGGCCCGTACCGCTGTCGCACTGGTCCGCGCTAAAGATCCTGCTGCCGCCGCGCCCCGTCGCTGACCTTGATCATGACGGCTATGAGCAGCCAGTTGGCGACCATGGACGAGCCGCCCTGGGCCAGGAAGGGGAGGGCCTTGCCGGTGAGGGGCATGAGGCCGGTGACGCCGCCCGCGACGACGAAGACCTGGAAGGCTACGACGACGGAGAGGCCGAGGGAGAGGAGCTTGCCGAAGGGGTCGTTGGCGAGGAGGGCGGTGCGCAGGCCGCGCTGGATGAGGAGGGCGTAGAGCACGAGCACGGCCATGGTGCCGGCCAGGCCCAGTTCCTCGCCGACACTGGTGAGGATGAAGTCGGAGCGGCCCGCGAACTGGATCAGCTCAGGGTGGCCGAGGCCCAGGCCCGTACCGCTGACGCCGCCGGAGCCGAAGCTGAACAGGGCCTGCGCGGCCTGGTCGGAGACGAGGCCCGGGGGCCGCTGGTCCACCGGGAGGTAGATGTCGAAGGGGTGCAGCCAGGCCACGATGCGGCCCTTGACGTGCGGCTCCGTCGAGCCGACCGCGAACGCGCCGACCGCGGCCATCAGCACGCCGCAGATCACCCAGCTGGTGCGCTCGGTGGCGGCGTAGAGCATCACCACGAAGAGGCCGAAGAAGATCAGCGAGGTGCCCAGGTCGCGCTCGAAGACGAGGACGAGGAGGCTGATGATCCAGATCGTGACGATCGGGCCGAGCTGCCGGCCCGGCGGCAGCCGCATGCCCAGGAAGCGGCGGCCCGTCAGGGTGAGCGCGTCCCGGTGCGTGACGAGATACCCGGCGAAGAAGATCGCGATCATGACCTTCACGAACTCGCCCGGCTGGAACGACAGCAGCGACCCCAGGTGCACCCACCGCTTCGCGCCGTAGGAGTCGCCCGGGAACATCGCCGGGGCGATGAGCAGCACGAGCGCCGCCGCCATGGTCACGTAGATATAGCGCTGGAGCCGCCGGTAGTCCTTGAGGAGCGCGATCACCGCGATGGCCACGCCGACGCCGACGACCGTCCAGATCAGCTGGCCCGGCGCCATCGCGCCGGAGTGCCACCGCTCCTTGTAGGAGTGGTCGAGCCGGTGGATGAGGACCAGCCCCAGACCCGTCAGCAGCATCGCCAGCGGCAGGATCAGCGGATCGGCGCGCGCCGCGAACCGGCGCACCGCGATATGCGCCACCAGCGAGCAGCACGCCTGCGAGGCCACGAAACCGGCCAGCCCGTCGGGGAGCTCGCCGGTCAGGCCCAGCCCCGCGTCGGTGTAGCCGAAGGTGACGATGAACAGGACGAAGACCAGCAGCAGCGCCTCGGTGCGCCGCGGGCTCCCCGTCACGGACGCGGCGCGCCATCTGCCGCCGCGGGCCTCCTCGCCGGGGCCGGTGAGGGTGGTCGCCCCGCCGGTGTCGGTCATGGCCAGGGGCTCGGTGCTCCGTCCACGCACGGGCGTCCTCCCGGTTCAGGCGGTGGTACGGCCCGCGGGCACTGCGTCCGTACGGGTTCATCCGATCATCGCGGACCGTCACTGAAGAGAACCTGAGATTCCTGAAGGCGCGTTCAGGAACGCGGGCCCGTCTGGTCGGCCGCGCCGGTCGGGAAGACGGCCGCCAGCCGCGCCCCGGACTCGCCGTCCGGCGCGGGCTCGACGCGCAGCGTCCCGCCGTGCGACTGCGCGATCTCCCGGGCGATGGCGAGCCCCAGCCCGGTGCCGCCGCTGCCCCGGTCACGGGCCGGATGCAGCCGCGTGAAGCGCTCGAAGACCCGCTCCGCGGACTCCGGCGGAATGCCCGGCCCGTCGTCGGTCACCCGCAACGACGCCTCGCCCGTCGCCGGGTCCAGGGCCGCGGAGATCCGTACGGCCGACCGCGCGTACCGCAGGGCGTTGTCGACGAGATTGGTCAGCAGCCGCTCCAGCCGCGCGTGGTCGCCCCGCACCGGCACCGGCTCGTCGGCGGCGAGCGTGATGGGCACCCGCGGCGAGCGGCGCCGCGCGATCTCCTCGGCGGCCAGCAGCGCCAGGTCCACCGCCTGGTCCGGGCGCTGCACCCGCGCGTCGAGCCGGGCGAGCAGCAGCAGGTCCGTGATGATCCGCTGAAGCCGGTCGGCGTCGCCGAGCGCCTGCCGTACGGACGCGGCGAGCCGCGCGTCGCTGGACCCGGCGAGCCCCACCTCCAGCTCCGCGCGGAGCGCCGCGATCGGGTTGCGCAGCTCGTGCGAGGCGTCGGCGACGAACTGCCGCTGCCGGCCCACCGACTGCTCCAGCCGGTCGAGGGTCGCGTTGACGGTCCGGGCGAGCCGCGCGATCTCGTCGCCGCTGTCCGGGTCCGGGACCCGGCGGTCCAGCTCCCGGGCGGTGACGGCGGCCAGCTCCCCGCGGATCGCGGCGACCGGCCGCAGCGCGAGCCCGGTCACGCCCCAGGCGATGCCGACGGTCAGGGCCATCAGCAGCGGCGCGCCGATCAGCAGGGTCAGGGCGAGGGCGCTGGTGGCGTTGGAGACGTCGTTGAGGACGGTGATGCCGTAGACATAGCGG